>JALTFF010000001.1 GCA_027007465.1 bacterium
ATATTCCAATTGATTTTATTGCTGGCACAAGTATTGGCGCGCTAATCGGTGCTCATTACGCGCTTTATAAAGATATAAAAAAAACAGAGGAGTTGGCTATGAAAGCAGATTGGCATATTAGCTTAAAATTGTTTGATCCAGTATTAAAAGGAGGTCTTATTGCTGGAAAAAAAATTGAAATTTTATTTAAAGAATGGTTTAAGAATAAAAAATTCAATGATTTGCAAATTCCATTTACTGCTGTAGCAACAGATTTACTGACTGGTCAAGAAGTTGATATTAATTCTGGCAATTTGACAAGAGCTATTAGAGCTAGTATATCTGTGCCAGTTATTTTCCAACCAGTAAAATATGGGCATAAGATATTAGCTGATGGCGGTTTATCAAATCCTCTACCAGATAATATTGTACGTCATATGGGCGCTAACATTGTTATTGCAGTTAACTTAGATACTGAATATTTTGAAGATGGTTTTAATGGGAAAAGAATAACATTAACAACCACTTCTATAAGAGCTTTGAACATAATGCGTTATCATTTGGCTAAAAATTACACTAAAACAGCTGATATAGTTTTAAAGCCAAAAATTAATAATAAAATTGGGATAATTGGTTGGAATCAATTTTTTAATACAAAAAAGTCACAGCAAATTATTAAAAGTGGCAGTAATATAGCTAATAAATTTTTAACTCAAATAAAGAAATACTATAAAATAACTTAAAAATAAATTGGAGCTAAGCTCCTTTGTTAATTGGTGTTTTATGATTAACAAGGAAATTGCTAAAATTTTTTATCAAATAGGAGAATATTTAGCTATGAAAGATATTGCTTTTAAACCTCAAGCTTATCAAAAGGCTTCTCAGATTGTTGAATCTTTAAGTCAAGATTTAGCTGATATTTATCAGAAAGGAAAATTATCAGCTTTAAAAAAAATACCAGGTATTGGTAAAAATTTAGCTTTAAAAATTGAAGAATATATTAAAACTGGCAAGATTTCTAAGTTGGAAAAATTAAAAAAAGAATGCCCAGTTAACTTAGAAGAACTTTCTACTATTGAAGGATTAGGTCCTAAAACAATTAAGATTTTGTATAAAGATTTAAGGATAAAAAATATTAATGACTTGGAAAAAGCGGCTAAAGCTCATAAAATTAGAAAGCTTTTTGGATTTGGATTAAAAACTGAAAATAATATTTTAAGAAGTATTAATTTTGCCAAGCAATCACAAGGCAGATTTTTACTTGGTTTTATTGAACCTTTAGCTGAAGAAATTGTAGAGCAACTTAAATCTTTAAAAGAAGTTAAAAAGTTAGAAATAGCTGGTTCTTTTAGGCGAAAAAAAGAAACTGTTGGAGATATTGATATTTTAGTTATCTCTCTAAAACCAAAAAAAGTGATTGACTTTTTTGTTAAGATGCCTCAAGTAGAAGCGATTTATGAAAATGGCAGAACAAAGTCTTCAGTGAGATTAAAATATGGGTTTGATGTAGATTTAAGAGTGGTAGAACCAGAATGTTTTGGTTCTGCTTTGCAATATTTTACTGGCAACAAAGAACATAATATTGCTTTAAGAACTTATGCAGAAAAGAAATTATTTTTGAAAATAAATGAATATGGTATTTTTAAAAAAGGCAAAAGAATCGCCAGTAAAACAGAGGAAAAAGTTTATGAGGTTTTAAAAATGGATTGTCCGGCTCCTGAGTTAAGAACAAATATGGGAGAAATAGAAGCTGCTATTAATCGCAAATTACCCAAAATTATTGGTTATGATGAAGTTTTAGGTGATTTACATATGCATACTGTTTGGAGTGATGGTAATTTTTCTATTGAAAAAATGGCAAAAGAAGCTAAAAAATTAGGTAGAAAATATATTGCTATTACAGATCACACTGGCAGTCTTAAAATAGCTAATGGAATGGATGAAAAAACTATTTTAGCTCAAATAAAAAAGATTAAAAAAATAAATAAAAAAATAAAAGGCATTAAAATTTTTTCCGGAGCTGAAGTTAATATTAAACAAAGCGGAAAAATTGATGTTAGTGATAAAATTTTATCTAAATTAGATTGGGTTGTAGCTTCAATTCATTCTGCTTTTAAAATGTCAAAAGCAAAAATGACTGAAAGGATTATAATGGCAATGGAAAATCCTTATGTACGTGTAATAGGCCATCCAAGTGGTAGAATTATTCAACAAAGAGAGGGTTATGAACTTGATTGGGAGAAAATTTTTAAAGCAGCTAAAAGAACTGGAACTTTTTTAGAAATCAATGCCTATCCAGGTAGATTGGATTTAAGGGATATTATTATTCAAAAAGCAGTAAGATCTGGAGTAAAATTGGTTATTAGCACTGATTCACATCATAAAGATCAACTAAAATTTTTAAAATTTGGAATAGCTCAGGCAAGGAGAGGATGGGCAGAAAAGAAAGATATTATTAATGCATTATCTTTAGAAAAATTTGAAAAGTTGGTCAACAAAGGTAAAAAATCTTATTTGTAATTAAAATAAGTTATTATAATAGACAGCTTTATTTGATAAAATTTGTTTTATTAGTATTATCTGATAAATAATTGACATTAAACTAAATTTTCTATTATTAGAGTAGAACATTTAACTTATTAAATTAACTTATTTATAAAAAAATATTTAAAATTATGAGTAAAAAAATATTAAATAAAAAAGGTATTACTCAATTGATAATTATATTAATAGGGGTCCTATCAATATTAGCTATTAGTGAATTAGTAATTTTTTTTATTGAAAAAAATCAAAACAAAGATATTATTAAAAATAACAAAGCCACTGCAGAGCCATTGCTTGACAATAGTTTAAAACGACTAAAACAGCAAGAAAAGACAATAAAAAAAGAACAGACAATAAAGGCAAAGAAAGAGCAAAACAAAGAGCAGGGAAGAAGAGCAAGGAAACAAGAAAAATATAATTATAATAATATTTCTTCTACAACTAAAGATTTGTCTAAGTGTGATGAATTAGACACATTAAAAGCTAAAGATAATTGCTATAAAGATGTTGCTATAGCTAAACAAGATTCATCTATTTGTAATAAAATAAAAGATTATGATGTGGCAATTAAAGATGATTGTTATAATAAAATTGCTCAAGCTAAAAAAGACTCATCTATTTGTAATAATATAAAAGCACATGGAATAATTAAAGATTTTTGTTATTATGATGTTGCTAAAATTAAAAGAGATGCATCTATCTGTGGCGAAATAAATGAACAGGCAAATAGAGATGAATGTTATGACGCTATTGCTAGGATTAAGCATAACACATCTATTTGTGATATGATAATAAATCAAAATGTTAAAGATAGTTGTTATAGTGGCATTAATAGAGTTAAACAAAGTGTATCTATTTGTGGTAAAATTGAAAATCAACTGCTTAGAGCGATTTGTTATATAAAAATTGCTAAAGCTAAGCAAAATTTATCTATTTGTGATAAAATAAAAAATCAATTTTATATAAATGTTTGCTATAGAGATGTTGCTATAGCTAAACAAGATTCATCTATTTGCAATAAAATAAAAGACCAAAAAATTAAAACAGATTGCTATAATAAGATAAAGTAATGATTTTTCCAAATAAATAGCTAAATAAAAGCATCTCAATATTAAATAAATGTTTTAACTACAATTTATTTAAAAATTTTTTAAAAAGATAGCAGAGCGAACTGTTATTTTTTTCAAATCTTTAAAGTCATTATCTATGTAATGACTTTTTGTTTTCCTTTAGGGGGTTGGAATTATAAATTAAATCTGGTAAAATAATAAAGTATAGAATAAATCTAAATTTATTCGCATTATCAGAGCGTTTTATTTGTATGGCGCTCTATAAAGCTTTTAATTTTATGTTATTTTTTAAGAAGAAAACAAATGGCGCTATTGGTTTAATTATTAAGCCAAATTATATTGAATTAATGCAGTTAGAAAAAAAAGATGATGGATTTCAATTAATAGCTTATAGTAAAAAACCATTTTCTAAACAAGCATTAAAAGATGGATTTATTGTAGATAAACAGGAAATTAGCCAAACAATTAAAAAGGCTTATTCTAATCCAAAATTTGGAAAATTTACAACTAAAAACTGTTTAATTAATATTAGTGAAAGACATGTTTTTACTTATCTGTTTAAAATACCTAAAAAAATAAAGGAAAAGACAGTAGATCAATTAGTAAATTTATTAGCAGAAGATGTTCTTCCATTAGAATTTAAAGATTATTATACTGATTATTTTTATTATGACTTACAAGACAGAGAATACAATGAAATTTTATATATAGCCAGTCAAGGTCAAATTATTGATGATTATTATAATGTTGCTTACAATTCTGGATTAAATCCTGTCATAATAGAATTAGAATGCTATAGCTTAGCGCGAACATTAATTAAACAAATAAATCCAGATGAAGCAATACTTTTAGTAAAACTTGGAGCTGTTGAAAGTGTTTTTGCTATTTTTACTGATAATGGATTAAAAAACCGAACTGTTTTATCTGGAAAGGAAAATTATTTAATTCAAGAATTAGCAAGAAATTTTCAAAATCAAGATAAAGATAGTTTGGAAAATAAAAAAAACACTAAAACTGCTGAAAATTTGGCAGAAAATTTAAATAAATTTATCAAAAAATATGAAAGAAATAGTGAAAAAATAATAAGTAAGGTTATTTTAACAGGTCCTTTTAGTTTATTAAAAAATTTAAATAAAGAATTATCAAGTAAAATAAATAAAAAAGTAATTGGAGGAAAAGATATAGAATTTAGTTTTGCAGATAAATTGGGCGATAAACAAGCAGTATATTATGCGCAAATAATAGGTTTAGCTAAAAAGGGATGCTTATTAAATGTATCAAAATTAAATGAATTCTATAAAGAAGGGGAGATAAATCTATTACCAGAAGAGATAAAGAAAGAAAGAAATAATAATTCTATTGAAGATGAGGCTAATAATTTAAATAAGAATAATAACAATAATTATAATAATCACAATAAAGAAAATGATGTTAATAATGACAAAGAAGTCATAGTACTTGATGATAATGAAAAAGAAAATAGAACTTTATCTAATTTTTTATTAGAAAATCCGTTTTTAAATAAACTAATTAAGTCATTGGTTTTTACTATTTTTTCTTTAATTGTAATTTTTTTTGCTATTTATCCATGGATTAAACAAAAAATAAAAATTAAACTGCCAAAACAAAATGTTAAAGAAGAAACTCAATTGAAAAGTAAAATTAATGACAAAATTAAGGCGCCTCAAAAAGAAATATTATCTCAAAATAAAAATATTAAAGAAGATAAGTTGTCAAAAACAGAAAATAACAAATTAGAAAAAAAATCAAACAATAAAGTTACTAAACAAAAAATTAAAACTCCAGCTAAATTAACTAAAAAGATAAGCTATAAAAAAAGAACTTACTTAGGTAATAAAGTAATCACCATCAATCCTAATGATTATGGTTATTTAAATATTAGGAACTCTAATGGGCTTTCTGGTAAAGTTATTGGCAAGGCAAAACCAGGTGAAAAATACGCTTGGATTAAAAAGCAATATGATTGGTATCAAATTAAATTTGGAAATAATAAAATAGGATGGGTAAGTGGAGTTTATGTAACAGAAAAATAAAGAAACTAAAACTTAGCCTTAATTATTACGAATTTATGAACATTGAAAAATTTTTTAGGTTTAATAATAATTTTAATTCAAAATCAGATAATAAGAATAAAAAAACTGAAATCAAAAAAATACAAAATTCAAAATTAGTTATTTACCCACAAAAATCTATATTAGCTAAAATTAGCCATTTCACAAAAAAGGATTTATTTTACCTGAGAAAAATAAACTCAGATATTTTATATGCAAATGCTCTTTTGTTAAGTGGGTTTAAAGTAAGAATATGAGTAAATTTATACTAGTGAATTACTAAAATAAAACAAACAATAATATATAAAATTTTAATCAATTATTATATATCAAGTAAATGAAAAATAATAATTCTAAAAAAATAATTATTTTTTATTCCTCAATTGGCGGAGGACATTTTAGTGTAGCTAAAACAATCCAAGATAAAATTTACCAATCAGACCCTCAGGCTAATGTTATTTTAAAAGATATTCGTGATTTTACAAATCCATTATGGCGGAAGATTGATGAAAAAATTTACTGGTTTATAGCCAGTCGTTTACCAAATACTTTTGAAGCTAGTTTTAATCTAGTTCAAAACAAGGGAAAATCAGCTCCTATGTTGTCATTACTCCCTATTCCTAATAATTGTTCTGAAAAAGAAATATTAAAATTTATTAAAAACAACCAGCCAGATGTTATTTTATCAACCCATTATGGAGCTGCGCAAATTTTAGCAGCTTTAAGAGAAAAATCTTTGCTACCAGATTTAAATCTTGGTTGGGTTCATACAGATTTCTTTGTTGGTTATTTTCCACGAATATCAAAAATTATTGATCATACTTTTTTAGCTCACCCAGAATTAAAAGAAAAATGGATTAAAAATGGAGTTCCTGAAAATAAAATTAGTGTTTCAGGAATGCCAATTGAAACTAATCTTAATAAGTGCAAGCAATCAAATTTAATTTCAAAATTAAAATTAAATCACAAAATACCAACAATTCTCATTTCTAATGGCAAAGAAGGAATTGGTAATTATTCTCAAATAATTAAAAGTATTGTTAATTATTATCAAAATAATTTACAAATAATAGCTGTTTGTGGTCAAAATAAAAAACAAAAAAGACGATTAGAAAAATTAAGCAAAAAATTACCAAATTTCATCAATTTAAAAGCCTTAGGATTAATTTCTCACAATGAAATGATTTCATTATTAAAATTTTCCTCATTACTAATTACAAAAGCTGGAGGAGTAACAACTGCTGAAGCTTTTTCAATTGGCTTGCCAACTATTTTATTGATTTTAACCACTGGACATGAACTAAGAAATATGATTATTTTCAATGACTTTGGGCTAGTTAGAATAGCCAAAAGAATAAATAATTTAGGTTTAATTACTGCTGAACTATTAAGTGACGCTAATCAACTACAAAATATGATTGAAGCTCAACAAAATTTTACTAAATATACAGATTTTTCTAAGATCATCAATTTTACTTCTAATAAACCTTCACTGTCGTTAAATTTTGGCGCAGAAAATGGAGAACCAATTGCAAAATCAGAACAAATTATAAATCAAATTAATCATGGGTTTCCATCAAATTTTGAAATTCTTCTCTCTTACCCAACATCTGAAAAACCGCAAAAAATAATTTGGTCTAATCCATTTGGTCATATTGCGCTACGTATTGATAATAAGGTCTATAGTGTCCATTATAAAGCTAAACTTAAAACAGATCCATTTTTTTTGCAACATATTAGTTTAGCAGATTATTTATATGGAACAAAAAAAGAATCTCCCACTCAAATTCATGCCAGCACTTATGGATTATCTTATGGGAGAGAGACAATTGGATTAAGAATTGAAGATATTCCTGAAGATTCTAAAAAAGCAATGTTAGAAGAAATTGATGATATTGAAAAAAAATATCAACAGGGAAAATTGTTTTACAAATATTCTTATAATTGCGCTAATGTTACAGCCAAAATTCTACAAGCAGGAGGATATAATGTTTTAAAACTTATGACTAAGGCTAAATTACCACTAATGCCTTTAGATGTTTTTAAAAAGTCTTTGTCATTATTTGAAAGAGAGAGCTCAATTAAAAAAGAGATTGTTTTTTACAAAAAAGTTGTTGGAGCAAAATCTTATTATAGATATTCTCATTTTCCAATTTCTGCATTGCAATTAGGACGAGCAATTAAAAATATTGTTAATAAACATAATATTCAAACAATTAAAATAGATAAAGTGATTATTGCTACAAAAGATTATTCTTCAATTGAAAAATTGTCTTATAATTCTAATTATAATTATTCTGGAATAATTTCAGCTCTCTTAGATGATATACAAAATTATTTAAGACAATCCTTACAATTATTTTATAATTCTTATAACAGGCACAAAAAATTTATAAATAAATTAGCGACATTATTTATTTGTTTTAAGAAATAAATAAAGTTTAATCCATCTTTTAAAAATGTTGCCTTTATTAATTAAAGGCAATTTTAAAATAGATTAATGGAACAAATTTAATCTTGATATTTTTAATTTCTTCTTCAGCAAAGTAATTTTTTAATGAAAAGAAGTTAAGCTTCTCGTAAAAAATTATATTCTTTGCGCTAAAAGACATTATTGATTTATTTGCAATTTTGTATTATAATATCTTGCATTATGCAAAATAAAATTATTATAAAAGGCGCAAGAGTTCATAATCTTAAAAATATTAACTTAGAAATACCTAAAAATAAATTAGTTGTTATCACAGGACTTTCTGGGTCTGGAAAATCATCTTTAGCTTTTGACACAATTTATGCTGAAGGACAACGTAGATATGTTGAATCATTGTCAACACATGGTCAACATTTTTTAGATTTAATAGACAAGCCAGATGTTGACCAAATTATAGGGCTGTCTCCAACTGTTGCTATAAAGCAAAGAAATGCTTCTTATAATCCGCGTTCAACTGTTGGCACAATGACTGAAATTTATGATTATATACGACTCTTATATGCTCGCGCTAACCAAATAAACAGAAATAATTCAAAAATTCCTCAATTAGAGCCAATAAATTTTTCATTTAATTCTCCTTATGGGGCTTGTCCAGCTTGTAATGGTTTGGGATATAAGCTAAAAATTATCCCTGATTTAATTTTAAACAAAAATTTAACCATAGCGCAGGGAGCAATCATTCCATTAAACAAAATCGGAATGGCAAAGCAAGATTATTTAGAAAAAATAAATAAAGCTTTAAAAACATATAAATTCAATATCAATACTTATTTAAAAGATTTAAACCAAAAACAATTAAATTTTCTCTTATATGGAGAGAATAATTTTAATGGAATCATTAAAGATTTAGAAGATAAGCATCAACAAACAGATTCTGATTTTATTAGAAATGAGATAGAAAAATATATGGATACTTTAGTTTGCCCTGTTTGTAATGGAGGGCGTTTAAACAAACAAGCTTTACAAGTAAAGGTCAATGGATTATCAATTGATAAATTAGTAAATATGTCCATTGACAAAACTTATAAATTTTTTGAGCAATTCAGTAAAAAAAATAAAAATTTAACTTTTGTAAAAATTATATTACCAATTATTAAAGAAATTAAAAAACGTTTAAAATCATTAAATGATATTGGTTTATCATACTTAACATTAGATAGACAAATAAATACTTTATCAAATGGAGAAGACCAGAGAATTAGATTGTCAAAACAACTTAATTTAGAATTAAATGGGATTATTTATATCTTAGATGAACCTTCTATTGGCTTACATCAAAGAGATGTAGATAAATTAATTATAAGCTTGAAAAAGTTGAGAGACTTTGGCAATACAGTAATTGTCGTTGAGCATGATAAAGAAATTATTTTAAATAGTGATTGGATTATAGAAATTGGGCCAGGAGCAGGGGATAATGGCGGAAAAATAATTACTCAAGGTAGTCTAAAACAAATTAAAAAATCTCCAAATTCACTAATTGGCTCTTACTTGACTAGAAAGAAAGAAAGTTTTATAATTCAAAAAAATAGGATTAAGAATAATAAAAGTTTAATTATTAAAGGCGCTAAAGAGCATAATTTAAAAAATTTAACAGTAGAATTTCCATTAGGCAAGTTTATTGTTATAACTGGTGTTTCTGGATCTGGAAAGTCAACTTTAGTAGGAGATATTTTAGCTCCAGCTCTTCGCAGATATTTTTATCATACTAAAATAAAGCCAGGAGCTTATAAAAAAATAGAAGGAATAGAAAATATAGATAAAGTTGTTGTAGTTGACCAATCTCCTATTGGTAAAACACCCCATTCTAATCCAGCTACTTATACAGGTATTTTTAGCCAGATTAGAGAATTATTTGCCAAGTTGCCAGAAAGTAGAAAGCGTGATTATGATCCTGGAAAATTTAGTTTTAATCTTGCAGGCGGTCGGTGCGAAAAATGTCAAGGTCAAGGTTTAGTAAAAATAAATATGAAATTTTTGCCTGATGTTTATGTTAAATGCGATGCTTGTAAAGGTTTAAGATATAAAAAAGAAATTCTTGATATTTATTATAAAGGCAAAAATATAGCTGACATTTTAGAAATGACAATTAAGCAAGCCTATAACTTTTTTAAAGATTCAAATACAGAAGTTTCATTTTTAAAAAAATTAAAAATATTAAATGATATTGGATTGGGCTATATTAAATTAGGCCAACCAGCAACTACTTTTTCAGGAGGAGAAGCGCAAAGAATTAAATTAGCTACAGAATTAGGGCGTAAAACTAGTCATAGAGCTCTATATATTTTAGACGAACCAACTGTAGGATTGCATTTTATTGATATTAAAAATTTGTTAAAAATTTTACAAAAATTAGTTTTAATCGGAAATACTGTTTTGATTGTTGAACATAATTTAGATGTAATAAAATTAGCTGATTGGATTATTGACCTAGGTTTAGAAAGCGGTGAAAATGGTGGTAGAATAGTAGATGTTGGTATTCCTAAAAAAATAGCTTATAATAAAAAAAGTTGGACTGGAAAATATTTAAGAAAAGAGCTATACTAAACAATGTCAGCAAAGAATAAAGATGATAAGCGTGTTTAAAAAATTCGCTTTTGGAATGTGAGCGAAGGAGATAAGCTTCTTATGATTTTAAGTATAAATCATAGAAGTTTAGCTTTACTGCTTTGATTAAAAAGAAATTCGTTTTGTTGTAAATTTTAATTATTATTTATAAATTTATGCTTTTAGTTAAAGATATTAGCAAAAAAATTAATAAGACAAAAATTTTAAGACATATTTCTTTCCATCTTCATAAGGGTGAAATTTTAGGATTTTTAGGCCCTAATGGAGCTGGTAAAACGACTAGCTTAAGAATTATCACTGGCTTTTGGAAACCTACAAATGGAAGTGTAAAAATAGATGGTATTGATGTCATGGAAAACCAATTAAGCATTAAAAAAAAGATTGGTTATTTACCAGAAACAGTTCCGTTATATGATGATATGAAGGTAATTGAATATTTAAAATTTGTAGCAGCAATTAGGGGAATAAACAGAAAAAAAAGCAAGCAAAGAATTAAAGAAGTAATTAAAGCTTGTGGCTTAAAAGATATGACAAATAAATTAATAGATGAGTTATCCAAGGGATATAGACAAAGATTGGGATTGGCACAAGCTATTATTCATAATCCAGCTGTTTTAATTTTAGATGAACCAACAAGCGGACTTGATCCAAATCAAATTATTGAAATACGTAATTTAATCAAAAAATTAGTCAATTCTGAAAGTGATTTCAGTGTTAAAGCTGTAATTTTTTCAACACATATTTTGTCAGAAGTAAGCGCTATTTGCAACAGAGTAATTATTATTAATAAAGGTAAAATAGTAGGCCAGGGAAGCCCTAAAGAATTAGCTAATAAAGCTGGAAGTAATGAAATTATTTATGTTAAAATAAAAGGTCCTCGAGATGAAGTATTTCATAAATTGAAAACAATAGAAAATATTGTTAAAGTAAGAATAAAAGATAAGGAAAGTGATAATATTTATGGTTATGAAATAAGCCCAAAGTCAGGGGTTGACTTAAGAGAAAAAATATCAACAATAATAATAAAATCAGGATGGAATATTTTAGAATTTAACCAAAAGGATATAGATTTAGAAGATATTTTCAGGAGATTAACAAAGTAAATTTTATGAGCTACATTAAAACAATTTATACTATTTTTAAAAAAGAGATGCTTAGTTATTTTAATTCTCCTATAGCCTATATTTTTATAGCTATTTTTTTGATTATCAGTAATTGGTTGTTTTTTAATTCATTTTTTATAATTGGCCAAGCAAATATGCGAAATTATTTTGTTTTGTTGCCATGGATATTTTTATTTTTAATTCCAGCTATTACTATGCGAACATGGTCAGAAGAGAAAAAAAGTGGAACAATTGAATTTTTACTAACATTGCCAATAACAAATTTACAAGCTGTTTTAGGAAAATTTTTAGCCCTGATTTGTTTCTTAATTTCTGTTTTGTTTCTCGGAATTACTATTCCTATTACAGTAGCTTATTTAGGTAATTTAGATTTAGGGCCTGTAATAGGTGGTTATTTAGGCGCTATTTTAATGGGTTCTGCTTATATTTCTATTGGAATGTGGACATCATCTTTAACTAAAAATCAAATTATAAGTTTTATTACAGCTTTAGCTCTTTCATTTATTTTATTCATTATTGGGGCTAATTTTGTAATAGCTTCTGCTCCTCATTTTATTCAGCCAACAATGAAATTTTTAGGCATTGGTAGTCATTTTTACAATATTGCAAAAGGAGTAATAGATTCTAAAGATATTATTTATTATTTTTCAATAATATTTTTGTTTTTATGGCTTAATATAAAAACTATTGAAAAAAGAACTTAAAATTTACTATGCATTTTCTAAAAAAAATATTAAAATACAAAATAAACTTTACTTTATCTTTTACAGTTTTATTAGCTTTCTTATTGATAGTTAATTTTTTAAGTTATCAATTTTACAAAACATGGGATTTAACACAAAATAAAGATTACTCAATTAGTAAGGCAACTAAGAAAATACTTAGTAATTTAGATGATATAGTTACTATAAAAGTATATTTTAGTAAAAATTTGCCTAGTCGGTATGTTAATTTAAAACAGGAAGTATCAGATGTTTTAAATGAATATGTTAATTATAGTCATGGAAAGATTGTTTATCAATTTATTGATCCTAAGGAAGATGGCAGTGATGAACTAATTAAAGAATTAATGATTTTAGGAATTCCTAAATTGCAATTCAATGTTTTAGAAAAAGATAAATATCAAGTAGTGCAAGGTTATTTAGGTATGGGAATTTATTATAAAGATAAAAAAGAAGCTATTCCAGTGGTAGATAATACTGATAATTTAGAATATGAGCTTACTAGTGCTATTAAAAAAGCTATAAGCAAAAAAACAATAACTATTGGTTGGGCAAGCGGCAATGATGAATTAGACATTGAAAATGAAGCGCATATAGCTTATAAAAAATTAAGTGAATTATATCAAGTAAGAATAGTAAATCTTTCAAATCTTGAAAAAATTCCAGAAGATATAAGTTCATTAATTGTCGCAGGTCCGAAAAAGAAATTTAATAAAAAAGAAAAATATTTGCTTGATCAATTTTTACTAAGAGGCAAAAGTATTTTCTTCTTAGTTGACGGCGTAGTAGTTGATAATCATCTGTTAGCCAAGAAAAATGATTTTGATCTGCAAAAATTATTTAATAATTATGGCATTCAATTTAATAAAGATTTAGTTTTAGATAGTTCAAATGCTATGGCTAGCTTTACTCAAGGTTATGTTACTTATATGACAAATTATCCATTTTGGCCAAAAATTAACCAATTTGGATTTGACAAAAATAATCCAGCTGTTTCTAAATTAGAAAGCTTAATATTACCATGGGTTTCTAATGTAAGTATATTAGAAAATAAAAAGATAAATAAAAATAAGTATAGTGAATTGGTTAAAACAACAAATAGAGCTTGGCTAATGCAAAATTCTTTTGATCTTAATCCTCACCAAAATTTCATTGTTAATAGTCAGAATCAATATAGCTTAGCAGTATTTGAATCAGGGCATTTTGAAAGTTATTTTAAGGATAAAAATAAACCAATTAAAAATAATAAAGTAAAATTTATTAAATCAACAGATAATGGTAAATTAGTTATTGTTGGTGATAGTGATTTTATTAAAGATAATTTTGTTAATAGATTTAGAGATAATTTATTATTTTTTCAAAACATTACAGATTATTTAAATCTAGATCAAGATTTAATAAATATTAGATCAAGAGGAATTACAAATAGACCTATTAAAGAATTATCTGAAAGTAATAAATTAATTATAAGATATGTTAATATTTTTGGTATATCTATATTGATAATATTATTTGGCATAGCAAGATATGTTATGAGAAAAAGGAATTAAGTTAAATGAAATATATAACAATAACAATCGCAAGTGCTTGCCATTATAGAGGATATATTCCTGT
>JALTFF010000002.1 GCA_027007465.1 bacterium
AAATTTTATCTACTTCAACATTGCCTAATGGGGTTTTCCAAATATCGCTATTGTCAATAGCTATACCAGAAAAATAAGCAGTATGAGAATTGCACATTATTACAACAATATCATAATTTTTGCCTTGCAATAATTTATAATCATAAGCAGCTACAGGGCCGGAAAAAATATATCCTGCGTGAGGCGACATTATTGCGCGCGGTTTGCCTTTGATATTTTGAATTGGAACATTAGATAAATATTTTTCAATAGTTTTTTTAAGTTCATCTTTATCAGCTGGGTAAAATTGTCCTGCAACAGCTGGTTGGCGAATGATTTTTTCTATAGGCATATTATTTTGTTTGTTATCTTGCTTATAAGAGCAAGACGATAAAACAACTATTAAACAAAGTAAAATAAATGGTTTAATAAATTTATAAGGCATAATTATTTAATAAAAAACCAAACTTCATAAATAATGCCTAGAATAAATAATGAACTTAGGCTAATAGCTATAAGTGGATTAATTTTGTTGTTAATAATAGATTTTTGTTCAGCTTTTTTCTTTACTTGAATAAGAATCATAATCAATATAATTCCTAATAACCCTCCTGCAACAGAGCCGCTAAAACTTATAATGCTAATTAAATTTTTAAAACCAAACAAATACATTATATAGGGGACAGATACTGTAAGCAACCATGAGAGGTTTTTATTAAAATTAAAGTCATATAGGTAAGTTTCTTTCATTGCTTGAGCAATACCTAAAAATGAGGTTGTGATAGTTAATAAAGCGAAAATCAAGGATAGTTTTATAGCTCCATCTTTTAGAAATAATTTTAATCCAGTTAAAGCATCTGGTGTTGTTTGGCTTCCGCTAATTCCAACAACTATTAAGGTAAATATAGCTACTATTGAGATAGAGGCAATAATTCCTATTTTTATAACTTGCTTAATTTTATTTTTTTGATTTGTTAAAAGTTTTACAACTATAGGCACTGCTCCACTACCATTTGTTGCAAAAAGCAGAGCTCCATAAGGAAGAAGAAAATATTTTAAATTAATTATATTATAATTAATTAAGTTAATAAAATAAACCCCTCGTAAACCAATTAGAGCAATGATTGTTAATAATAAAAAAGTTAATAATAATTCCATCCATCCAAGTGTAGTAATGCCAAAAAAAGTTATTCCAGCCCCAATAATGAAAAAGATATTAGCATAAATAAATTCATTTCCACCAAGACTTATGGAAAATAATTGGCTTGCAAAGATACCAAAGATTACAATATAAGCAAGTAAAGCTCCATAAAAAACAATTATTTTGCCCAATAAGCTAATAAATTTCCATTTTTTACCTAAATATTTTTCAGTATAGCCAGGTAAGCGATGAAATTTTTTTGTTGACAAAATTATTTCAGCATAAATTAAGTGCAAGAAATATTGGACAAACCCAATGCCAATTAAAAATATAAAAAAACTTAAAATGCCAGACTTTACTGTGATAGATGGCATTACAAATATGCCAGCTCCAATAATATAACCAATAAAAATTGCAATAGCATAAAAGTAATTTTTCATAAAATGTTTAATTAATTTTAATTACTTTTAAAAGATGGAAGCAAGGATTATCTTCTTGTTTATTATATTTCTCTTTTAAATCTTGAATAAATTTTTCATCTAACATATAAGTTTATAAGCAATAGATAAAATTTTAATTTTTATTTTTTATCAATGTCTTGTTTATTATTATAATTAAACTGATAAATATTACCAATAAACTTACTAATTGAGCTTGTCTTAGATTAAATAATGTCCATTGTTCATCAATTCTTAAAAATTCTATGAAAAAGCGCCAACTACTATAGCTTAAGATATAAATTAAAAATATTAATCCATTATATTTGTTTTCTATATTTTTTTTATAAATGTGTTTAAATAATAATATAAGAAAAATAAATAAGGTAAAGCAAAAAAATGATTCTAATAAAAATGTTGGTATAAAATATGAGCTGTTTTCATAGCCAGTTATTCTATTTTCAAAATCAATAGGCAGACAATAATTAAATAATTTGCTAGACATAGAACATGGCTTGCCGTATAGTTCTTGATTAAAATAATTTCCCCAACGTCCAATAGCTTGTCCCAAAGCTATTGCAGGCGTAGAAATATCAAGTAATATCCAAAATGCCTTATTATTAGATATAATTATTTTTTTCCTAAGCCACCAAACTGTTAATAAACCAGCAATAATAGCTCCATAAATTCCCAATCCTCCATGCCAAACTTTTATAGTGTTTAATGGATGGTCTAAATAATAAGGAAATTCCATTATAATATGCCAGATTCTAGCTCCTATTAGCCCATTGATAATTGTCCAAAAGATAATATTAAAAATTTCCTGCCATTTTAAGCCTACTGAATTTGTTAATAAATAAATAATTACTAACCCAATTATAGCAGCTATGACAATTATAAAACCATACCAATAAATTTTTAAAAATCCTAAGTTAAGCAAAATAGGATGTGGATGATATGTGTGAAGAAAATTTAACATTTATTAGGTCTTATATTTTATGATTTAAAAAACTATATTATTTTGTAAATATTATTTGTTTTTTCTATTTTTCCATTTATTGAAAATCCAGCAGCATATTTGTGGCCACCTCCCATTAAAACATTAGCTAATTTTGAAACATCAATTTCTTTTTTATTGCTTCTTAAGCTGCCTTTGATTATTTCATTATTTTCTTGGCGTAACAAAAGTGTCATTTTTCCTTCTTGGATAACATTTCCCAAGAAATTAACAATTCCTTCTAAATCATCCCAGCTTGCGCCTAAACTATCAAATTCTTTTTTAGTAATTATAGAAAAGATAATTTCATATGTTTTATTATAATTTAAATTTGCCATAATCCAACCCCAAGCTCTCATAGCTGATATGCTTTTATTCTTTGAAGTTTGTTTAATTATATATGGCAAGTCAGCTCCATAAGAAAGCATTTTAGAAGCAGTTGTTAAAGCTTCTTTATTTGTAGCTGGATATAAGAAATTTCCAGAATCAGTAATAATGCCTGTTAAAATAGCATTGGCGGCCTCTTTATTGATTGTTAAGTGAAAATTTTTAAAAATCCTATAAATTATTTGCGTTGTAGAAATTGCTAATTTATCTTTTAATGTAATATCAGCGAATTTTTCTATCAATGGATGATGATCAATGTCAATTATGAATTGATTATCTGTTTTATGATTAATTTCTTCAACTAATCCAGTTCTTTTTATGTCTCCACAATCAAGCGAAATCATCAAATCAAAATCAGAAAAATTAATTTTTTTATCAGAAATAATTTTTTCAAAGTTAGGTAGATAATCAAAATATTTAGCTGGTTTATCTTGACAATAAAGAGAGTATTTGCCAACCCAAATTGATTTTGTCTTTATTTGTTCTAATAATTCAGCAAATGCGCATAATGAACTAATAGCATCTCCATCTGGATTTTGGTGGCTAACTAATAAAATATTATTTGACTTTATTATTCTATTAAGAATGTTTTGGTAGATATTTTCCTTTGGCATATTATTTCCTCTATTTCTTCAACCCTCCTTTCTCTGCTATCAATTAAAAAAAATAACTGTGGAATTTTTCTAATTCTTAGCTTATTAGATAGTTCTTTTTTAAATTTGCCTTTATTTTTATTAAGCCATTTAATAGATTTTAATGCCATATTTTCTGGCAAAATAGAAACATAGACTTTGGCTCTTGTAAGGTCTGTTAAACAATCAACTTCTGATACTGTTATAAGGCAATTTTGTAAATCTATTTCTTTTTCAATTATTTTACTCAATTGCCTGTGTAATAAAGAATTAATTTGTTTTTTCTTAATACTCATTTTAAGAATGTTCCTCTTCTTCTTTATAGAATACTAATTTATCTCCAACTTCAACTAATGGCGATCCTTGAAATTCAATTCCGCACTCTCCTCCTTCTTGAACTTTGTCAATTATTTTTTTATTTATTTGTATTTGAGATACAGTTCCATTGGTGATAAATTTTTCATTTCTAAAAACTTCAACTTCACTTTCTTTTTCAATATAACCATTGATTACATTTCCGCCTATAATCATTTTTTGTTTTTCTTTTCTAAAAATAGCCAAAACTTTAAGCTCGCCAATTTTTTTTCTAACAATTTCAGCTTTTGTCAACTGCTTGATTTTTTCTTGCATATCTTCAATTAATTTATAAATTATATTATAGATTAATATATCAACTTTTTTTTCTTTAGCTAAATGCTCTGCTTGAGTAGTTGGTTTTACGTTAAATCCAATAACAATGGCATTTAAAGCTTCGGCTCGTTCAATATCTCCTTCTGTAATATTTCCTAATCCATATTTCACAATTTCAATTTTCACATCTGATGTAGAAATTTTTTCAAGAGATTCTTCAATAGCTTCTATTGACCCTAAAACATCTCCTTTGATAACTAAATTTATTTTTTCCTTAGCTTGTTTTTTTTCTATTTTAAATTTTTTCTTTTCTGATAGACCATGTCGTTTAAATTTTTTAACTATTATCTTGCTATTCCCAGTTTCTAAAATATCACCAACACTAGGAGCTATTTTAAATCCTAATATTAGGACAGGCATAGAGGGGACAGCTTGCTTAATGTTTTTGCCTAAGAAGTTTTTCATTGCTCTTACTTTTCCATAAAGTTGATTGTTAATAATTAAATTATTACCCAATCTTAATGTTCCATTTTGGATTAAGGCAGTGACCAAGACCCCCTCTCTCTTGTCAATTTTTGATTCAATAATTGTTCCAATTGTTTTACCATTGTCAGAAGCTAAAATTTTATCTTGTTCTATTTGACAGGTTAAAATAATAACATCTAATAATTCATCAATATGTTCTCCTTTTAAAGCGCTTATAGGAATACAAGTAGTTTTTCCTCCCCAATCTTCTGGCAATATATTTAATTTATTTGAGAGTTCTTGCTTTACTTTTTCAATATTAGCGCCTTTTTTATCAATTTTATTTATAGCTATAATAAAAGGGATTTTTGCTTGCTCAATAATTTTATAAGCTTCAATAGTTTGTGGTTTAATTCCATCATCAGCGGCAATTACTAAAATTGCAATATCAGCTATTTTTGCTCCGCGCGAGCGCATAGCAGTAAAAGCTTCATGTCCTGGAGTGTCAATAAAAGTAATTATATTTCCTTTGTTATAATTATTTTGCGGATTTTGAAAAATTTCTTCTTGTTCTTCTTGTGATAATTGTTTTCCTTTTGGCGCTATTATTACTTGATATGCTCCAATATGTTGAGTGATTCCGCCAGCTTCTTCTGCGATTATGTTTGTTTTACGAATAGTATCTAATAATTTTGTTTTGCCATGATCAACATGACCCATTACAACAATAACTGGAGGTCTAGGTTTTAAATTATTTTTTGACTGGCTATTGATAATATTTTTTAATTTTTCTTCATTTTTTTCTTCTTTAGCAAATTCTAATTCTTTTTTTAAACTAACATCTATTCCTAAATCTTGTCCTATAATTGAAGCTGTTTCAAAATCAATTCTTTCGTTTAAAGAAATAAAAATACCATTTTTCATTAGTTCTTTTAAAACTCTATTAACTAATAAACCACTGGCATCAGCAAAATCTCTTACAGTAATAAACTCAGGAATAGAAATTTTTCTTATTTTTGTTTTCTCTTCTCTTTCTATTATTCTTTTTTGTTGTTCTTGTTCTCTGATTTTTTGTTTTAATTTAGGCCATTGTTTAATAATTCGATCAGCTTGTCTATCATCAATTTTTATAGCTCTTTGTCCAATATCAAAACCTAACTGAGGCAGTATATCTTTCAGTTCTTGAGTTGAAATTTTTAATTTTCTTGCTAAGGCCGTGATATTCATATATTTTTTTTATTATATTTTATTAATGTAGCATTAAAATTATTAAAGGTCAAACAGATTTACCTGATACTTCGCAAATTCTGAGCAGAAATAAACCAAGCTCCTTTGGGATTTTGAATGTGTTGAACTTATTTCAGAATCTTATGTTTAATGGATTACTCACTTAGAATGGCATATTTTTTAGCGCGCGCCAGAGAGAATGCGCATCGTATTTAAATTGATTTAAGTGAGCATATAACTTGTTTGTTTTTTTAAAAAATAGTATAATATAAACATATATTGAATCGCAATATTTGATTTATTTTTTAAAATATTTTATTAGCTTATGATTAAAAAAAAGAAAACTAAAAAAGTTAAAAAACCAAGAAAAACTAAAATTTCTAAAAAATTGGAAAATTATTTGAAAAAGATAGATATAAAGCATAATGTTTTAGAGCATAAGACAGTTTACACTGCTATTGACGCAGCGATTACAATGAAGAGAAAATTTCAAGAAGTTGTTAAAAATTTATTAGTTAAAGCTGATAAGGATTATTTTTTAATTTTATTGCCAGCTGATCAAAATTTAGATTTTCAAAAAACGCAAAAAGCTATTGAAAAAATATTAGGCAGAAAAATTAAAACTATAAAAATTCCAAGCGAGAAAATGATTGAAAAAACTTTTAAAATAAAAGCTGGCGCGTTAAGCTCTTTTGGAAGTTTATATAAATTACCTGTATTAATGGAAAGAAAAATATCTAAAATTAAAAAGGCTGTTTTTCCAAGTGGCAGTTTTAATCATTCTATTGAAATGGAGGTTAAAGATTTCATAGAACAAGAAAAAGCTAAATTAGCCTTGCTTGGAACTAAGAAAAAAATAAAAAAAAGAAAATAAATATGTTATTAAGAAAATTAGTCTTTTATGTATTTATATTAGCTTGTTTAACTTTTTATACTTCTGCGAGTGTTTTAGCTTATGCTCATTATTTAAAAGGGCCTGGAGATATAAAATTTTCTAAAAAATTAAGCAAATATATATCCACAAAAAAGAAATTAAAAGAAATAGCTGGAAAAACAGGAGAAGCGCGTCAAGGACATTTTCTATGTAATAATATAAAAGATAAGGAGTTTAAAACAATAACTATTTACGAAAGAAGAAAATGCAATGATTGTATATGTAATGATGATGGGAAAAAACTTTTTCAATATTATGGAGTGGATTGGAAAAATAAAGGGTTAAAATATGGAAAGCAGGGTAGTTTTTGGCTAAATAATAATTTAACTGTTAATGGAAGCAGAACATATTTAATTGGTTTTGATCCTAATATGCATTGGTTAATGTCTGGTATATATGAACCATCTTGCAATGCGCTTGGAATTGCAAAAAATGGCTTGATTTTTTTTGGCAATGATATGCATTTAGCTTCAAATTTTCTATTAACTAATAAGGAAGTGAACACAGATAAAATTACAAGTCAAGGTAGTCTTCAGTTTAATGGGTTTAATGGAAAACAATTTATTTCTTCACCTGATAATGGAATTTTAGATTTTTATGTGGACGCTAATCCTATTTTGCCTTTAAACAAAAGCGCTTATTTAATAAGTATTAATAAGAATAATCTTTATAGAACTAACATCAATGATAGTATAGAAATTTTAAGTAGAAAAAAACCAGGAAATAGCTCAACAGCTGTGACAAATAGTTTTAATTTTCAAGGCAGGAATATTGAGATTACAGGTCCATTAGAAAATTGGGGGAAAAGAAAAGTTTTGTATTATAGGGATTAGTTTTATATAGGCAATATTAGCAAAGAAAAAGGAGCTCAACTCCTTTGTGATTTCAGGAGTTGAGCTCCTTTATAAGCGTTTTATTAGGACAGATAAAGGCGCTAAGTAAATCCTAAATTATAAACTCCAATTTTCCAAACAAACTCTAAATAAAGTTTGGTATTTGGAAAATTAGATATTGTTTACATTGTAAAAAAATAAGTTACTTAAAGATTCTGCTTGTTAGAAAACCAATATTTTAACAGGGTTTAGATTTAATTTAGTAAAAAATAATAAATAAAGGATATTAAAGAACAATAGTCATTAAAGTATAATTTTATGTTAAAAGTTAATAAGAGATTTATAATAAATTTAATTATTTTTATTTTTTTAGTGTTTGGATTTTCTTTTATTATTGATAAGATTGTAAAAGCTTCTTATAATTCAAACGGAAAATGTTTAAGTGATGAAATTTCAAGCACTTATCAGGGCCAAATTATTGATAGCTTATGGAGTTGCAATAGCAAGAATAGCAAAATCATTTATAGTTTAGAAGATAATTTAGTTCGTTTAAGCAGGTTTGGTGATTTATGGTTAAAAGATAATTTAGCGGTTAGTGGAGCAAGAAATTATTTTACTGGATTTGGTAGTTCAAATGAAACAGGTTTTCATCTTATAGGAAGATACGCAAAAACAGCTTTAATCGGATTTAAAAAAAATAGCCCAGATACTTATATATTTAATCAAGCAGATAGTGTTTTTAGAACAACATTAGGTAATTATAGAAAAGGAGCTATAAAATTTAAACAAGACAAGCAAGAATATATTTCACCAACAAGAGGAGATAAGATAATAAGATTAAATTATTCTGGATTTAATCCAAGCACTATTAGGTGTTCTAATGTTAGTTCGGCAATTAAATGCACTCCATATCCGCATTTTAATTATGGCAATGAAGATATTGGTAGCTATGGCTTTGATAAACCAAAGTTAGATAAGGCTACTAACAAATCAACAAATAATCCGCAATTTAACAACCCGCAAGATATTGTGTCAGTTGGATATTATTTATATGTTGTTGATACTGGCAATCAAAGAATTGTAAAAGTTAAAAAAGATGGAACTGATTGGAAAGTGATAGCAGGAGGAATTTATAAAAATTCATGGCAACAGTTTGAAAATCCGCAAAGCATTGCCACAGATGGAACTAATTTATATATTGTTGACACAGGAGAGAAAAGAATTGTTAAAATTAATCTTAATGGAGATAACTGGACAACATTAGGTAATCATTCTTGGGATTGGCAACCATGGGGAATTGCTTATGCTAATGGCTATATTTTTGTTTCAGATATAATGCATAAAAGAATACTTGTTGGCAATTTATTTAATAATGGCAATGATTATGCTGTCTTAGGCAAGGATGATTGGGATTGGGATCCAAGAGGAGTTTCTGTTTATCACAATAATAAAGATATCTATGATGTTTTTATAGCTGATAAAAAAGGGAGTATTATTCAGACTCAAATTGAATTTAAGAAAACAGGAGTTAAATGGCTTAATGATAAAAAATGGGTGAAATTTCATAAAAATGGTTGGCAACCAATAAAAGTGATTAAAGTCAAAAGGCAGATAAGTTGCGGTGGCGGTTGTGGCGGTATTGCTTGCAGTAACCAATCAATTAGTTTGTTAGCTATAATTGATTCATTACATAAAAAAGTAATCCTAACTAATAGTAAAAAATTTTTTTCAAATGAAATATGGAACAAATGTCCTAAAAAATATTGGTGGCAAGAATATGGAAAATTTGGAACAGATGCTAAAAACCAGGAATTTGTTAATCCGACTGGCATAACTGTCGGTAATGGATCTGATTTCTATATAATTGACAGCGCTAGCAGAGGATCTCTTTCTTTTTATATAAATAATAAGGAAAAATTAAGATTAGCAAATAAAACTTTACAGCCATATTATCAAGTAAAAAGTTATAACAATTTGAAAGTTGATAATTTAAAAACAGAAGGATTAAGAACAAAAGATGTTAATGGAAAATTTCAAAGCGTCCATATACATGGAGCAGAGATTTCTTATTGTACGAATTGCAAGTGTTCTGACCCGGAATGCGGTGGTTGCGGTAATAGCACTTGTTATGATTATTGCCATCAATGGTGGCTTGGTAATCATGACTGTCAATATGATATTTGGGATCCTTGCTGTCGCGTCTGCTGCGACAAAAAAGGGAATTGTAATTGTTGCGGTTGTTGTGTTACTATTAATGTTGAATGCCATTATGGTTGGGCTTTGGGTTATTAATATTGCTTTTTAATTAGAAATAGCCTATCATAAAGCTGATGAATAAAAGTAATATTCGTAATTTTTGTATTATTTCACATATTGATCATGGAAAGTCAACCTTAGCTGACAGAATGTTAGAATTGACGAAAACAGTTGAAAAATACAAAATGAAAAAACAATTTTTAGATCAGATGGATATTGAGCGTGAACGTGGAATTACTATAAAATTGCAGCCAGTAAGAATGATTTATAAAATACAAGATCGTCCTTATATTTTAAATTTGATTGATACACCTGGGCACATTGATTTTAATTATGAGGTTTCACGATCATTAGCAGCTGTTGAGGGCGCTATTTTATTGGTTGACGCAAGTCAAGGAATTCAAGCGCAAACAATAGCAAATTTATATTTGGCAATAGAGCAAAATTTAACTATTATTCCAGTAATAAACAAGATTGATTTAATAGGCGCAAACATTAGCAAAACAACAAAGGAAATAGCAAAATTAATAAAGGACAAAGCGATTCTTGCTTCTGCAAAAACAGGCAAAGGTGTTGATGATATTTTAAAAGCCATAGTAGAAAAAATACCAGCCCCAATGGGCAATATTAACAAACCGTTAAGAGCTTTGATTTTTGACAGTATTTATGATGAATACAAAGGCGTTATAGCTTATGTTAGGATAGTTGATGGAAAAGTAAAAAAAGGTGATAAAATAAAGATATTTACATCAAATGAACAGAGTGAAACATTAGAAGTTGGAATTTTTACTCCAAATTATACACCAATAAAAGAATTAAGAGCTGGAGAGATTGGCTATATTATCACTGGCTTGAAAAATGTGGAGCAATGTAGTGTTGGCGATACAATTACTTTAGCTAAACATAAAAATCAAGATGAGGATTTTAAAATTATTCCATTGCAAGGATATAAAAAACCAAAACCAATGGTATTTAGCGGAATTTATCCTCAGCAAGGCAATGATTATCAGCAATTAAAAAATGCCATAGAAAAATTAAAGTTAAATGACGCTTCATTGACTTATCAGTATGAACAGTCAATTGCCTTAGGACAAGGATTTCGTTGCGGGTTTTTAGGCTTGCTTCATTTGGAGATTTTTCAAGAACGTTTAAAAAGAGAATATGATTTAGATATTATTATTACAACTCCGAGTGTTGCTTATAAAGTGACTTTAAACAAAGTTGTAAAAAAACAAAACAAAATTAATGATTTTGAAACAATAATTATCCATAGCCCTTTAGAGTTGCCTTATCCAAGCCAGATAAAAAAAATAGAGGAACCGTGGTTGGATTTAAATATCATTACTCCAAAAAATTATCTTGGCAAAGTAATGGAATTAGTTAAAGCTAAAAGAGGGATTTATTCAAGTTTAGAATATTTAGATCAGTCAAGAGTAATTTTACATTACAGATCACCAATGTCTGCTATTTTGACTGATTTTTATAATAAATTAAAGTCAGTAAGCCAAGGTTATGCTTCTGTAAATTATGAATTTAGTCATTATCAGCAAGTAGATATAGTAAGATTAGATATTTTAATTGCTGAAGAAATTGTTGAACCTTTGAGCATACTTGTTTACAGAGATGAGGCTTATCATAAAGCTAGGAAGATATTAAGCGCTTTAAAAAAGACAATTCCTCGTCAATTATTTGAAGTAAAGTTACAAGCTGTTTTAGGCAGTAAGGTTATAGCTAGTGAGAGAATTCCACAATTACGAAAAGATGTGACAGCAAAATTATATGGAGGAGATGTTACAAGAAAAAGAAAATTATTAGAAAAACAGAAAAAAGGAAAAAAGAAAATGAAGTTATTAGGAAAAGGTCGTGTAAATATTCCAAGCAAAGCTTTTCTGGCTGTATTAAAACAGTAGCTATCATAAGAGCGCTTTTAAAGGATTTCTCCTGATGTTAGAATAGCAAATCTTTAGTATATTTAAGCAATATCATATCTGCATATTATTTTAAAATAAATTTTATGTTAACAAAAAAAACACAAAAAATAGTCTGGATAATATTATCTATAATGATTATTATCTCAATGATATTTTGGTCAATGTCGTTTATGTTTTAAATCTAAATTATGAAAAAATGGATTGTTGCTAAAAAATTTAATAAAGAATTAAAAAAACAATTACCAGAGTTATCAGATATTTCATTACAATTGCTTTTTAATCGTCAAATTATTTCAAGAAAAGAAATAGATAATTTTTTATATCCAGATTATGATAAAGGAATTATAAATCCATTTTTATTTAAAAAAATGGATAAAGCAGTTGATAAAATATTTAAATATTTAGAAAATAATGAAAAAATTTGTATTTATGGGGATTATGACGCTGATGGCGTAACATCAACTGCTTTATTAACAAAAATATTTAAAAAATTGGGCGCTAAAGTGCAAGTATATATACCAGATAGACAGACAGAGGGTTATGGATTAAACAAGCAAGCTATTAAAGGATTAGCTAAAAATGGCGTTAAACTTATTATCACAGTAGATTGTGGGACATCTAACAAAGAAGAGGTTGACTTGGCAAAAAAGTTAGGAATTGAAGTAATAATCACAGATCATCATCAACCACCAAAGCATTTACCAAATTGTCTTATTATAAACCATAAGTTAGAGAATGAAACATATCCAGATAAAAATTTAGCTGGCGTAGGCGTTGCCTATAAATTAGCTCAAGGTTTAATCAATAAATGTAGAACTAAAAATGAAGAATGTCCAATTAATAATGGATTTGAAAAATGGCTATTAGATTTAGTAGCCATTGGAACTGTTGCAGATTGCGTGCCATTATTAGGTGAAAATAGAATTTTAGTAATTTATGGATTAAAAGTTTTAAATAAGACAAGAAGAATAGGTATAAAAGAGCTGGTTAGATCAGCTGGATTAGATAAGACTGAAAAAAATAATACTTTTTTAGGAGTAAGTCAATGGCTTAATAAAACTATTCATTCTAACAAAAATCAAATATTTGGAAAAGAATTAAATAGTTATAGCATTGGTTTTCAAATTGCTCCACGTTTAAATGCAGCTGGAAGATTGGATCATGCTAATACAGCTTATGAATTATTAACAACAGAATCACCTATGGTAGCGGCAGCAATAGCTGATAAGTTAGAAGAAACTAATAAAAAAAGACAAAATTTAATTATTGAAATAACAAAACAAGCTGATAGCCAAGTTAATCTAAAAGATAAAATTATAGTTGTTATTGACCCATCTATAAAAAAAAGCTGTTCTAATCAAAATAATTATTGGCATATAGGCGTGATTGGTTTAGTAGCTGGCAGATTAACAGAAAAATATAATAGGCCAGCTATTGTTATAACTAAAAATCAGGGGAAAATCATTAGCTCTTGCAGAAGTATTCCAGAGTTTGATATTATTAGCGCTTTGCAAAGCTTAGATAAATATCTTCTTAGATATGGCGGGCATAAGCAAGCAGCTGGGTTTACTTTAAAGTCAGAAAAACAATTAGATAATTTTGTAAAAGATATTAAAAATTTTACTAAAGAAAAATTAAAAAATGAAAAGCTATTGCCCAATATTAAGATTGAAGCTGAGATTAAATTAAGTCAAGTTGATAAATTGTTATTAAATGATATTAAAAGGTTTGAACCTTATGGAGAATGTAATAATAGGCCAAAATTTTTAACTAAAAATTTAAAAAT
Source organism: bacterium (assembly GCA_027007465.1). Classification (GTDB taxonomy): domain Bacteria; phylum Patescibacteriota; class Patescibacteriia; order Patescibacteriales; family JALTFF01; genus JALTFF01. The sequence goes on from JALTFF010000002.1 coordinate 13,636, forward strand.
AATAAACAAAATCAAAGTTGGAAAAGAATCTAACCATTTAAAATTATTATTACAAGAAGATGGTAGCGCAAAGATTTATGAAGCTATTTATTTTTATGATAATAATAATTGGTATAATAAGTTTAATATTAAAGATAGAATAGATTTAGTTTATTATTTAGAAGAAAATAATTGGAATGGTAGAGAAGATATACAATTGAAAATTATTGATATAAGAAAGACATAAATATGGATCTTATAATATGAATTATAAAAAATTAATTATCAATACTGACGGTGGTGCAAGAGGTAATCCTGGCCCATCTGGGATTGGGGCTGTATTAAAAACACCTGATGGTAAGATTGTTGCTGAAATTAGCAAGTATATTGGGCAAGGAACAAATAATCAGGCAGAGTATATAGCCTTAATTTTTGCATTAGAAAAGGCAAAGCAGCTAAAAGCAGAAGAATTAGTGGTTTATATGGATAGTGAATTAGCTGTAAAGCAATTAAATCAAGAATATAAAGTAAAAAATAAAGATTTAGCT
>JALTFF010000003.1 GCA_027007465.1 bacterium
ATTGAATTTTATGATGACACTAGCTCTACAACTCCAGAATCTACAATAGCTTGTTTAAAGGTTTTCCCAGAACAAAAAATTATTTTAATTAGCGGAGGCAAGAACAAAGGATTGAATTATAATAAATTAGCTCAAATTATTAAAAAAAAGGTAAAAGAAATAATTTTTATAAAAAGCCCTCTTAGCAAAGAAATAAAAAAATTATTAATTGAAAAAAAAATGGATAAAAAGAAAATCCATCAAGTTGAGAATCTTAAGCAAGCAGTAAATTTATCATATCAATTAGCTCTTAAAAATGATCATATTATCTTATCGCCAGCAGGTGTTTATTATGCATATTTTCAAAATAAAATGTCAGATTATAAATTATCTAAATATCTTATAAAAAAATTATTAAAGCTTCCTAAATAAATAATTATTATAAGCTAAAAAATTTATTAAAATAAATTTTAAAAACACAATTAATTTATGCTAAAATATTTTAAAATAATTCCAATAATCATAATGTTAATTTTTTTTTATTTTGGGAATAATTGTTTGGCTAAATGCAATCATTTAGTAATAAGTGAATTGCAAATTAGTGATAACAAAAATGCAAAACATGATTTTATAGAAATATATAATCCAACTAATGAACAAATAGATTTAAACAAATATGAACTAAAGAAAATGACTTCAAGTGGAAAAAAGTATAGTTTAAAGAGTCCTCTTGCGCCTTCAAATAAGTATATAAAACCTTATGGATTTTATTTATGGGCAAGCAGTAAAGACAAAAGTTATCCTATGTCTATAAAAGCTGATGCAACAACAACGCAAACAATATCTAATAATAATGGTGTGGCAATAATTCAGATTAGCAATAAAAAGGTTATAGATAGCGTATGCTGGGGAGATGTTGATCCTAATATAGTCAGTTATTGTGAAACAAAACCAACAAATAATAATAAAAAAAATATTATTGAACGTAAAGCTATGCCTGATGCTAATGTTACAGATATGAAAATTGGCGGTAAATATTATAATTCTGGTAATGGCAGTGATACAAATAATAATTTTAATGACTTTATCGCAATAGATAATTCTAATCCGCAAAATTCTAAAAGCCCTATTGAACAATTAAAAAGCAATACTAATACTAATACTAATACTAATACTAATATAAATTCTAATACAAACACTACTAATACAAATTCTAAATCTAAAAATAATTATGCTGATAAGAATAATACTCAAATAAATCGATTAGGAGATATAGTTATTAATGAATTTGTTTCTGACCCTAGTGATGAAGATGTTGAGTGGATTGAATTATATAATACTACTAATAGAGAAATTGATTTGACTAATTGGTATATTGAAGAAGGTAGTAAATCTAAAACAGAATTAAACCATAAAATTGGAAAAGACAATAAAAATAGATTTTATGTAATAGAAAACTTAAAAGGTAATTTAAATAATCAAGGAGATATTATTAATTTATATGATAATACTAGCCAACTTATTGATCAGGTAGCTTATGGAAATTGGAATGATGGTAATATTAAAAATAACGCACCAGTTGCTAACAATCCATATAGTGTCGCTAGAAAAATTGATGGTTATAATACTTTTAACAATTCACAAGATTTTCTAATAACTAGTTCAGTGACTAAGGGGTATTCAAATGTTATTACTCAAGCTAACAATAATGATAAAATTGGTAAAAATTATAAGAGTAAAAATAAACACTATGATTATTCTAATAAAATTATTATCTCAGAGATTTTCCCTAATCCAAGGGGAAGCGATAGAAAAAAAGAATTTATTGAATTATATAATCAAAGCAAAAGAGATGTTGATTTAACTGGATGGAGACTTGAAGATAAAATTAAAATAAGATATAGTCTTTCAAATCTGTATAAATTTAATAAAAATAATATAATTAAAAAGAATCAATATTTAGCAATATATAGAAAAGAAAGTAAGATAGTTTTAAATAATAATGGCGACTTGGTTAAATTATATCAACCATTAAGCAATAAACCATATCAATCAATAAGCTATAAAAAAGCGCCTGAAAATTTAAGTCTTAATAATCTTCAAACTAACTTAGATTCAGCAGAACTAATAGATTTAAATAATAACTGGGTATGGAGTAAAATAATTACTCCAGGAGAAAAAAATATTATTAAAACTATTAATCATCCGCCAATAGTTGATTTTAGCTATCCAGATAAGATATTTACTGATGTGCCAGTGTTATTTGATGCTTCAGATACAATTGATCAAGATGATGATAATCTAAAGTATAAATGGGATTTTGGAGATGGGTTCACGTCTAACTTGTTATGTCCAGAACATACTTTTCTTAAAGACAAAACTTATAATATTAAACTTATTGTTGATGATGGAAAAGATAAAATTGTTAAAGAAAAAATAATAAAAGTAATAAATAAGAATTTAAAATCAAAGAAAAAACATTTAAAATATAAAGTAATAATCAATGAAATTTTTCCAAATCCTAAAGGAAATGATAGTAAGTCAGAATGGATTGAATTATATAATAAAGAAAAATTAGCTGTAGATTTAACTAACTGGAAATTAAGTAATCAAAGTAAAAGCTATAAGATTAAAAAAAATACAATAATCAAACCAAATGGATATTTATTATTTAAACGAGAAAAAACAAAAATCGCTTTAAATAATAACAGTGATACTATAAAATTGTTTGATAGTGTTGGAAACTTAATAAATAAAGTAAATTATAACAAAGCATTTGAAGATAAATCTTATGCCTTTAGTAATAATGGGTGGCACTGGACAACTTTGATAACTCCTAACAAAAAGAATATTATAAAAACAGTTTTTTCTAATAAAAAAGTAGATAAAAAATTAAAAATAAATAAGAATAAGATTATAAAAACAACAATCAAACAAGCTAAACAGTTTAATTTAGGAGATAAATTAGAAGTAAAAGGTTTAGTAGCTGTATTGCCTAATGTGTTAAGCCCAAGATATTTTTACATAGTAAGCAAAGACAGATATAATGCTCAATCCAATAATAAAAAAATAAGTATATTATCAAAACCAAATCAATGTTTTGGTATAAAAATTTATTGTTATAAAAAAAGTTTTCCTCAAATGCGAAGAGGGGATTATTTTAAAATAACTGGAAAATTATCAAAACTTTATGGAGAAAAAATAATAAAAATTAATAATGCTAATGATATTAAATTTATTAAACATTATAATGAACCAAAAGCAGAAAAGATAAATTATAAAGAAATAAAGAAAAGTAAAAATAGTAGGTTAATTATGGCAACTGGCAAGATTTTAAAAAATAAAGGCCAAGCAATATATCTTAGTGATGACTCAGGAAATCAAATAAAAATATACATTAAAAAAAATACAGGCATCAATAAAAAGAAATTTAAAAAAGGAGATTATGTAGAAGTTACTGGAATTACTAGCCAAACAAAAAACGGCAAACAGATTTTGCCACGAGATCAAAATGATATAAAAATTTTAAGTCCAGTTAAGAAATTAAAATCAAATATATTAGGCGCAACTGATAAAAATAATATTCTAAATGTTTCTAATAATAAAAAATCCTTAGCAATAAATTATTTCTTAATTACTATTGGAGGATTGTTTACCATACTAATAGGGTTGTTTATAAAAGAAAAAATTAAATTTTAATATTTATCTTGCGCCAGTAGCGTTTATTAATTCTTGAATTACAAAATAAGAAATAGCATAAGCTGATAATATAATGGCTAAACCAATAATTGCATTAGTGATTGTTCTTTGAGCTTCTTTTACTTTATCATCATTACCACCTGCTGTCATCCATTCATATCCTCCATAAATTAACAAGCCAACCATAATAATACCTAAGAATGTTAATAACCAACTAATAATATTAGCTGCTATATCTTGAATGCCATTTTGAGGAGCTGGATTACCTACTTGGCCATAACTATATCCTATCTGATCTAACCCTCCTTTTTCAGCATTTGTTATATCATTAAAAAGAGTATCTGCATTAGTTAGTTTAACTAAAATAAAACTTGACATTAAACAAAAAATAAAGATAAATAAAAGTGCCTTTATTTTTTTCATATTTTTTATTTTATAAATATTATCTATAATATAATAACATTTTTATAATAATGATGCAAACCATTAAAACAAAAATTGCTCAAAATACTATCATTCAAATGGCTTATAAATTAGTTGTTGTAAGCCTAGGGCTAATTACAATTGCTTTGATAACTAGATATTTAGGAAGAACAGGATTTGGTATTTATACAACGATTTTTACTTTTTTACAATTTGCTGGCATCTTAGCTGATTTAGGATTATCTTTAGTAACAACCCAAATGATTTCTGACAGACTTTTAATTGGAAACAACAAGGAAAAAATAAATAATGTCTTTTCTAATATTTTCACATTTCGTTTTTTCTCAGCATTATTTTTTTTAATCTTGACTGCA
>JALTFF010000004.1 GCA_027007465.1 bacterium
GGGCATATTATTCTTTTAATGGATGAAATTTTTCTTGATTTTTTTGAGCATATCTATCAGAAGCATGAACATAGCGAGTTGTCGTATCAAGAGATTCATGCCCAAGTAAAATTTGAATAGCTGCGGGATTAGCTCCTGACTCTGCTAAATATGTTGCAAAACCATGCCTTAATGAATGAGCTGAGACGGGAATATTTATTCCTAAATATTCACGGTATTTTTTTATTTTTTCCTGTAAATAATTTGGAGATATTTTTTTATCTTTTTTATTGACATTTTTACCACTATATGGAATAAATATATATTTTGAATCGCTTTTGCCACGGACATCTAAATATATTTTTAGATGTTTTTTAGCTCTTGGTGTTAAATAAACAAATCTTTCTTTTTTGCCCTTACCTTTAATAAAAATTTTTCCATTTTTATCAATTTGCTCTTTTTTTAATGTAATTATTTCAGAAATTCTCATTCCTGTTGAAAATAATACTTCTAAAATAGCTCTATTTCTTAAGGCAACTTTTTTATTTTTTTCAAACTTCATAGGAGATTCAATTATTTCTACTATTTCATCAAAGCTAGGAACTCTTGGGTGTTTTTTATCCATTTTTACTAATTTAATACTTTGCGGAGATATAGGACATTTAAAGTCTAAATCAATTAAATACCTAATATAAGAACGGAGACTAGAAAGACAACGGTTTATTGACCCACTACCTAATTTTGATCTTGATTTTTTCCCAATGCTAGTTTTTCTGTCACGAGATGTTAAATAAGCTTTATATTGTTCAATAGATTTTTTAGTTACCTTTTCAAATGGTATTTTAACTTCATTTTCTAAAAAATCTTCAAATACCATTAAATCACGTTCATAATTATAAAGTGTTTCTTGAGAATAATTATTTGTTTGGATGTATAGTAGAAAGTCTTCTAAATGATTAAGCATATTTTTATGTATAAATTAATCAATCTAACTGAGTGTTAGAGATATTATACTCACTTAAATTATTATAACAAAACAAAAAATAATTATCAATAAATAAAGGTGTTTAACTCCTTTAAAAACTTCCAGTAAATGTAATACCCCAAAAAGTAAATGAGCTAACAAACATTAAAATTATCTTTATTACAATAATAAAAGAACCAATTATAATAAATATGGATAATAGTAAAATCAAATAAAACAAAAAAGTTAATACTTTATCATCAAACCCCATAAAAAATTATTTATAATATACTTTTTGTCCAAAACGCAAATCAATATAATTTAATTTTTTAAATTTATCTTTGATTTCTTTTTCAATAGTAATATTTAATTTTCTTACTTGCTTTTCCAAGTTATGCTCAATATTAAAATATATTTTTGGACCATTTATAATATGCACAATTAAACTTTGTCCATCAAGATCATTAACAGTAAAATTTTTAATTTGATAAGTAAAATTTTTAACATCTTTATTTGAAAATTCTAAAATTGCTTTTACAAAATCTTTATTAAAATAATTTTCACCTATTTTTACTTCATCGTCACTATTATTATATACTCTTGGAAGTCCTATTTCAACATTATTGTTTTGCATTACAATCTTTTTCAATATATTTCCATCAATATCAACCAACCATCTGTTGTTATTATTAATCAACATAAAAGCAGAAATTTTTTCCTTAAAGCTCACTATTAAACTATTATCAATAATTTTCTTTTTAATTTTTAAATCATCAATATAATATTTTTTTAATATAGCACTTTTTAACCTTTTCGTAGAAAAAAGTAAAATATTATTTTTAAAAGGCGCAAGCCATTTGTTTCTATTTATCTGATCTTTAATCATCTTTTTAATATTATTTTGAATCTCAACATCTTTTTCTCCAACTGTACATTTGTTGTTAGCTTCCTTTTTTTTATTTTTATCAAATTCAAGTTGATTATTTTTAGTTTCTTGAGCGCCAGCAACTGCTTGTTTAAGTAAGACTTGCTTAACTTCTATGTTTTTAATCCTAAAATATCCAGAAAAAAACAATAAATAACACCAAATAAAAATAACAATAAATAACAGAGCCAAACCAAACCATTTTCTATATGAAAATTCTTTTCTTTTTATTCTACTTATTGGTTTACGTTTAGTAAACAAAGGATTTTTATAAAATTTTAATCTATAATATTTTTTTAACATTTTCTAAAACAATTTTTGCGGCTAATTTAGCATAAATATTATGCTCGCCAAATCTATTTATATTTATTTCTTCTATTATATCATTATGTTTAATTTTAGCACACTCTCCCCTACTTTTTCTCTCAATTTTTAAAATTCGCCAATCACTATTTTTTTCTTTTCCATAAGTTATAATTTTTGTTTTTAGATTATTTTTTAATTTACGTATTTCACTATTATCATTATTTAGAATAACAATCCCGCCTTTTAAAACATTATTAGTTAATTTAGCAAATTCCTTAGTAGTCTCCCCTATTTTCTTAAAATTTTCTAAATAACGTTGGGTTATCTGTGTGATAATTGCAACTTTAGGCTTGACAATGCTGATTAAATATCTCATATCCCCTGGTTTAGAAACACCTAATTCTAAAACTAAAATTTTAGGGAAATTAGCTTGAAAAATAGAGATAAATGCTTTAAATATAATTATAATCCATTTTTTATATAAATTATAACCTGATGGCAAATTAAGAATTGCTAATGGAGCGCCTATTTCTGTGTTAAAATTTTTTTCACTTACTCTAACATTATAACCTTTTTTTTGTAAAATTTCACCTACTTGTTCTCTGACAAAACTTTTATTAGCGCTACCAGCAATTACAATAATCAAGGGACGATGAATAAACAACACAAGCTTGGCAATATATTTTAAATAATACTGTAATATTATTTTAAAAATAAATTTCATATTAGATATTTATAAAATAGAATTAAATAATTTTTCCATTCTATCAAAAGATAGATTTATATCTTCTTCTGTTCTTCCAAAACTCATACGCAAATGAAATTCTCCATTTGGCCCAAAAGCAATTCCTGGCACAAGCGCTACTTTTGCTTTTTCTAAAATCATTAAAGCCATTTGCCAAGAATTTATTTTAGAAAATTTATGATTATTTTCTAAAAATGGCTTAAATGATGGGAAAACATAATAAGCGCTTACTGGTTTTTGATAGGAAAAAACATTATTTAGTTTATCTAATCTATCACATATTAAATCACGCCTTTTTTGATATTGATTTTTAAAATTTTCAATATCACTTTCCCCCATTTCCAATGCTCCCATAGCTGCATATTGTGATATTACTGAAGCGCAAGTAACTAATCCATCATGAACTTTTAAGATTTCTTTAACAATACTTCTATCACTATGCAAATATCCAATTCTCCAGCCAGTCATTGCATAAGACTTTGAAAAACTGTTTACCCTAATAATTCTCTTTCTTAAATCTGGAATCATAGCTAAAGAAAAAAAATTATTTTTAGATTTATCTAAATCAAAAATAAAATTATCATAAACTTCATCTGAAATAACATATAGATTAAACTTTTCAACTAATTGAGCCAATTCTAATAATTGCTCTTTACTATAAACAGTGCCTGTTGGATTATTAGGATTGCAAAATAAAATAGCTTTTGTATTTTTAGTTATAGCTTTTTTAATTTTATCTAAATCAAGCGCCCAACCATCTTTTTCAGATAATGGAACAAAAACAGGTTTTCCGCCAGATAACCTTACTATTTGTTGATAGCTTGCATAACTTGGATCTGGTAATAAAACTTCTTGACCTGGTTCTAAAATAGTTAATAAACTACTAGTAATAGCTTCAATCGCTCCAACAGTAATGATAATTTCTTGATCATAATCATAATACATTTTATTTTTAGCCAATTCTTGCTCTATAAGCTCTCTTAATTCTTGTAATCCTGTTGTTAAACTATATTTTGCCACTAAACCATCTTGTAAAGCTCTTTCAGCTCGTCTTTTAACACAACTAGGAGTATCAAAGGATGGAATTCCTTGCGATAAAGAAACTGCATCTGGAATTTTTGCTGCTTTTAATTCCATTTGCTTAATTAGTGAAACTTGTAAATTTTTAGTCTTTTGAAACATAATTTAATTATTTATATATTATTTTTAAATAAAAGCATCACAGTATACATCTGATTTCCTAATTTATCAAACTTTATTTCATTTTATGAAAAACTAAGCTTCTATTATGATTAACTAATCATAGAATCTTAGTTTTATTCTGAGTTTGCCCGTTTACCCTACTTTGCCTGTTTATATTTCAATACATAGATAAAAATAACAATTTATACATCCCCTTGGATTTATAAATAAAATAATGTATACTATAAAATAGTTATAGTTTATAGACTTTTTTCAAAATAATTTTTCCGCTCTATTTTCCCCAAAACTTG
>JALTFF010000005.1 GCA_027007465.1 bacterium
CCTCCTATTTGTTGAAATGTTTTATTTTTGGCTCGCATATTTTGCCATTTTATTTACTTCTTTTACTAGTTCTTTTACTAAATTTTTTTCCTCAATTCTCCTTATTGCTTTTCCTTTTTTAAACAAAACACCACTTTTTAATCCACAAGCTATTCCAATATCTGCCTCTTTTGCTTCTCCTGGCCCATTTACAACGCATCCCATTACAGCTACTTTTAATGGTGTTATAATATTTTCCAATTTTTTTTCAACTTCTTGAGTGATTTTAATTAAGTTAACTTTACATCTGCCACAAGTAGGACAGCTAATTAGCTCTATTCCTCTTTTTCTTAAACCAAGAGATCTTAAAATCTCATAAACAATCTTCATTTCAATAATTGGATCACCTGTCACTGAAACTCTAACCGTATCTCCAATACCATCCATAAGTAATCTACCTATACCTAATGAAGATTTTACAGCGCTTATAAGTGAAGGCCCAGCTTCTGTAACTCCTATATGAAATGGCCAATCACCTTTTTTAGCTAAAATTTGATGCGCCTTAATAGTATCTAAAACATTAGATGATTTAAGCGATATTTTAATATTGTCATATTTTAATTTTTCAAAAATATCAATCGCTCTTAAAGCGCTCTCAACCATGGCTTCTGGACTTGGGCGACCAAACTTTTTTAAAATATCTTTTTCTAATGATCCACTATTCACGCCTATTCTTATAGCTATTTGATATTGTCTTGCAAATTTAACAAATTCCTCTATTTGTTTTTTTGATGTATTACCTGGATTTATTCTAATGCCATCTATTCCAGCTTTAACAGCTTTTATAGCTAATTCACTATTAAAATGTATATCGCCTATAATTGGAATGTGAATTGATTTTTTAATTATTGGCAAACTTTTAATAGCATCATCATCTGGAATAGCAATTCTTATTATTTCGCATCCAGTCTTTTCTAATCTTAGAATTTGATCAACTGTTTTTTTTATGTCTTTTGGGTGTGTAGTTGTCATTGATTGGACAACAATTGGAGCATTACCTCCAATTGTTACATTTCCAACTTTAATCTGTCTTGTTTTTCTCCTCTTTTTCATAAATTAAATTATTTAAAGTGTAAAATATTGTGTATAAATTTAAAATAAAACAAAATAGAAAATTCCTCAAACAGGCTTTATAGACTAAGCGCTATATAGCGACTTAGTCTATTTCCAGATAAAGAAGTTAAGCTATTTTCATATTATAGTTCTTGTTCTATGTTATATGTTATATGTTGCGCATTAACTTTCATAAAAAGCTTTATAGGCTTTATAAGCAGAATATACATCTGCCTTAGATGAAATTTCCATTGGAGCGTGCATATTAAAGAGAGCAATCCCGCAATCAATAGTATTAATACCTCTATTTGCCAAATATTTAGCAATGGTGCCGCCTCCTCCTTCATCTATTTTTCCAAATCCTGAGGTTTGCCAAATCACATTATTTTTGTTAAATATTTCTTTAATTTTATAAGTATATTCTGCTGTTGCTTCGCTAGCAGAATATTTTCCACCACTTCCTGTGTATCTCTCAATAGTAACTCCATAACCAATTCTAGCAGAATTTTTAGAATCATAAACTTCTTTATAGTCAGGATCAAATCCAGATGTCACATCAGATGAAATTGAATTAGATTTTGCAAAAATTTGATAAACATCTTTTACAGAAGATTCTTTATATAAGTTAATAATCTCAAGCACAAAATTTTCCAAAAATAATGATTTAGAACCTGTCACTCCATCGCTTCCTATTTCTTCTTTATCAGCCCAAAAGCAAATTTGCGTTTTCTTGCTTTTTTTTGCTTGTAAAATAGCTTGTAAAGATGTATAAGCGCAAACTTTATCATCTTGTCCATAACCAGCTATTAACCCGCGATCAAATCCAATATCTCTTGCTTTTCCTTGTGGAACAGCTTGCAAATCAGCTGAAAAAAGGTCTTCCTCAATTATGCCAAATTTATCATTTAAATATTTTAAAACCATTAACTTTATTTTTTCTTTAGCATTTTTATCATCAACAGGAAGGCTCCCTACAAGCACATTTAATTCCTCACCTTCAATGGCTTGGCTTAATGGCTTTGATAATTGTTTTCTGCTTAAATGCGGTAGTAAGTCAGTAATCATAAAAATAGGCTCATCTTCTTTTTCACCAATATTTATATTTATTTTTTTATTATTTTTCGTCATTACTATTCCATGTAAAGCTAATGGGACTGTTGGCCAATGATATTTTTTTATACCACCATAATAGTGTGTTTTTAAAAAAGCTAATGACTCTTCTTCATATAAAGAACGTGGCTTAAAATCAAGATGCGGTGAATCAATATGAGATACAATTAAATTAAACCCATTTTTTAATAAATCATCGCCAAGAATAGCTAAAATTAAATTCTTCTCACGATTAACCATATAAATTTTTGAGCCAGTTAAATCTTTAATTTTTTTCTTTTTAATTTCTTTAATAGAAATAAAGCCATTTTGAATAGCTATCTTCTCTCCCTCTGCAACAGCTTCTCTTTCTGTTTTTACTTTATTTAAAAAATGCTTGTAATCCTCACAAAATTCAAATGATTTTTTCTTAATATCACTTCCCCACTTTTCCCAACAAAAATTTTTTTCAAATAATAATTTTTTTTCTAATTCTGATTGTTTTTTATTGTCCATATAAAAGTAAATAATTTCTACAAATAAATTTGTAAAAAATTATTTTAAACTTATTTATTAAACTTTTTTATTAGCCACTTCTTAAATGCTTCTCCTGTTTCAGAATGTTTAATGCCAAAGTCAACTGTGGCTTTTAAAAAACCAAGTTTTGTGCCACAATCATAATGCTTACCTTCAAATTGATAAGCATAAATTAAATTTGATTGAGCATATATTGCTAAAGCATCTGCTAATCTAATTTCTCCGCTTTTATTTGGTTTTTTCCTAAGAATTTTAAAAACATCTGGGGTTAAAATATATTTTCCAACAATAGCTAAATTAGAAGGCGCTTCTTTTTTATCTGGCTTTTCAACAATATTTTTAACTTGAAAAATATTATCTTCAATTTTCATACCTTTTATTACCCCATATTTTTCAACTTCTTTTAATGGAACTTGCTCAATAGATATAACTGGATGCTGATATCTTTGAAAAACATTTAATAATTGTTTAAGACAAGGAACTTTTGAATCAACTAAATCATCACCAAAAAGAACTGCTACTGGTTCGTTTCCAATTATTTTTTCAGCTCTTAAAATAGCATCTCCATCGCCTAAAGGTATTGGTTGGCGAACATAAACAAAGTTAGCTAAGCGTGAAATTCCTCTAATTATTTTCAATAGCTCTCTTTTTTCTTTTTCAACTAAATTATATTCTAACTCAAATGACATATCAAAATGATCTTCAATTGCCCTTTTTCCTCTTCCTGTCACAAAAATAATCTCATCTATTCCAGATGCAACAGCTTCTTCAACTAAATATTGTATTATTGGCTTATCAACAATAGGCACCATTTCTTTTGGCTGAGCTTTACTAGCTGGTAAAAATCTTGTGCCAAATCCAGCTACTGGTAAAATTGCTTTATGAATTTTCATATTTTTATACTTTTATTTCTTTATTATTTTTTTCTTCTTCAATCTGCTCAACGACTTTTGTTAGTTGCCTTGTTCTTGTTCCTGATAAAATATTATACTGTGTTGAGACAGAAGTAATTTTGTTTCCCAATTTATCAAACTCTGCATTATATTTTTCAAATTCCTGCTTAAATTTTCCAATTAAACCTACTACACGATATAAATTTTCCTGAATACTAAAATTGTCATAAGTTTGATGAATCATTCTTAAAAAAGTAATAAAAGAAACAGGACCGACAATAGAAACTTTTTTCTTATTTGCTTCATCAATAATATCACTTAACTTTTCATTTATAAAACTAAAAATCATTTCATTAGGAACAAACAAAACAACAAAATCCAAAGTCTTTTCTTCTAAATTAATATAATCTCTGTTTGTCACTTGCTTTATTTTTTGCTTTACATCTGTTCTAAATTGGGCAAGATATTTTTTCTTCTCTAACTTATCTTCAACCTCTTGATATTTCATCAATGATTGATATGGAAATTTTACATCAATATTAACTTTGTTTTTATTAGGCAAATAAATTGTAAAATCTGGACGATTAGCATTTGTGTCTTGGCTAAGATTTCCATCATAATTTACGCCCTTTACAAAACCGGCTATTTTTAATAAATTCTCAGCTACTTCTTCACCATATTTTCCGCGCAACTGATTGTTTGAAAGTATATTTTTCAAATTATCTGTTGAATTTTTAAGTTGTTCTGTGATAATTTTATGCTCTTCTACTGTTGTTTTTAAATTAGAAAACTCCCTAATTCTTTCTTTTTCAGTAGACTCAATTTTTCTATGACTTTCTTCTATTTCTTGCTCTATTTTCTTAATTAACTCTCTAACAACATCCTTATTGTTTTTTATTTCTTGCCCAATAATATCTTTTTTATCATTAAGATGCTCTAATAAACGTTCTCTTTCATCTTTAAAAATTTCCTTATTTTTTTCATCAACTGCTCTTAGGCTTTTTTCTATCACTTTCTCGCTTAAAAAACCAAAATATTTTTCAATTGGTTTTTTAAAAATAAAAAACAAAACTACTAAAATAATAATAATTACAATAACAGAGTAAATAAATAATTGCAATACCATAGATCTATAAGATATTTATAATTATATAATATCAAATTTTAATAAATTAAGCAAAAAAGAAAAAACTACAAATCGCGATTTCTAAATTTGTTGTTATAGTTACTGATAAATTTATCTCTACCTTTCTTAAAAGAATTATATAACAGATATTTCAAATGTAACATTTCTAAATCCCATTAGAAATTCTAAAATGAAAATATTTCTTAAAATCTTTATTAATTTTGAATTAGTTGATTTTTTTCTAAGATGTAAGATATAAAATTTCTAATAGGATAAATGCCAAACTATAACATTATCATATTGCTACAACCAACAATGGATTTTTAAAATAATTAAACTATTAAAAGAACAAGAGAAAAATTAGAAAAAGAAATAGAAACTCTAATGGCTGAGCCAGAATGCAAGTAATAAATAACTAAAAAAACCGATAATCACTTAAAATCTACTAAATTTGATATTTATACAAATATTATGTAAACTATAAATATAAAATAAGCCTAAAAATATGTTACAAAAAGAAGAAGTAAAAAAAATTTTATATAAAATTAAACATCCAGCTATAAATTCAAGCTTAATTGATTTAGGAATAATTAAAAATTTTAATATTGAAGAGAAAAAAATAAAAATCACATTAGCTTTTCCCTTTCCAGACATTCCAATTAAAGGAATGATAATTCAAAGCATTGAAAACGCATTAAAAAAAACTGGATTAAAAGTTGAAACAGAGATAATAACTATGGATAAAAAAACATTGCAACAATTTCTTAATACAGAGCAAAAAAATTGGAAAGGAATGTAATTTATTAAAAAATATGGTTAGGAATAGTATTGAAAAAATGCCCCCTCAAAACATAGAGGCTGAACAATCTTTGCTCGGCTCTTTGTTAATTGATAAAGATGCTATTACAAAAATAGCTGACAGTCTTTTAGTAGAAGATTTTTATAAAGAAAGTCACGCCATAATTTATAATTCTATACTTGAATTATTTGCCCAACATGAACCAATTGATATTTTAACATTATCATCAAAATTAAAAGAGAAAAAGCAACTTAAAAACATTGGAGGTAGAAGTTATTTGGCTAAACTTTCTATGTCAGTCCCTACGTCCTCTAATGTAAATTATTATGCTGAAATAATTCAGAAGAAAGCCACTTTAAGAAGGCTTATAAATAGTTCTCTCAGAATCAATGAACTTGGATATTCAGAAGATGAAGAAATTGAAACAGTATTAGATAAGGCTGAAAAAAGTTTATTTGAAGTATCTCAAAAACATCTTAAACAAAATTTCTCGCCAATTAATAATTTACTTACAGATGCTTTTGAAAGAATTGATGAAATACACAAAGAATCTGGAAAATTACGAGGATTAGCTACTAATTTTACTGAACTAGATAATTTATTAGGTGGATTACAAAAATCTGATTTAATCATTTTAGCTGCTAGACCAAGTGTTGGAAAAACATCATTTGCATTAGATGTTGCGCGAAATGTGGCTACTCGTTATAAAAAAAGTGTAGGAATTTTTAGCTTAGAAATGAGTAAAGAACAATTAGTAGATCGTTTAATTTGCGCTGAAGCAAATGTTAATTTATGGAAAATGCGAACTGGAAAATTATCTGACAGAGAGGATGATGATGATTTCTCTAAAATTGGCCATGCATTAGGAGTTCTTTCAGAAGCTCCAATTTATATTGATGATTCTGGAATTATAAATATTGTAGAAATTAGAGCAAAAGCAAGAAGGCTACAAATGGAAAAAGGTTTAGATCTTCTTATTATTGATTATTTGCAACTAATGAAAGGCCAAGATAAATATGATGGAAATAGAGTCCAAGAAATTTCAGAAATTAGCCGTGGTTTAAAAGGAATAGCAAAGGAATTAAAAATACCTATTTTAGCGCTTTCACAACTTTCAAGAGCTGTTGAACAACAGCCAGGAGCGGCTATACCTAAACTTTCTCATTTAAGAGAATCAGGTTCTATTGAACAAGATGCTGATGTTGTAATGTTTATCTACCGCAAAGCAAGTGATAGAAAATATAGAAGAGAAGATTTAACTCCAGAAGAAGCCAATACTGCTGAAATTCAAATTGCAAAACATAGAAATGGGCCGCTTGGTATAGTAAAATTATATTTTGATGAAGCTAAAACAAGTTTTAGAAATTTAGAAAGAAGAATGTCAGAATAACTATATAGAAATTATCTTTTTATTTTTATCATTTTTGCTTATATACAAATATGAAAGATACACTAAAATAAATAAAACAATTTCCACATATGACATATAATGCATAGCTTAATTATTTATAAAAACTAAAAAGCAGGATTAATCCCTGCTTTTTTAGTTTAAAATTATCAAAATTTATATTACATTCCCATGCCCATTCCTGGCATTCCTCCTGTTGGCATACCACCCATATTAGCTGATGATCCATCCTTTTTTTCAGGAATGTCTGTAACAACGGCCTCTGTTGTCAAGAACATTATAGCAGCGCTAGCAGCGTTTTCTAAAGCTGATCTTGTCACTTTTGTTGGATCAACAATTCCAGCTTGAGACAAATCCTCAAATTTATCTTTATAAGCATTATAACCAAATGTTGATCCACTATTTTTTTTGTGTTCATCAATAATTTTATAAAGAATTAATGACCCATCTTTCCCAGCATTATTAGCAATCTGTTTAATTGGCTCTAAAACAGCATTTTCTACAATAGTAGCGCCCACATTTTCTTTTGGCATTTCTTCAGAAATAGAAGCTCTGCTAGCCATTACTAGGGCTAAACCGCCCCCAGCTACGACTCCTTCTTCAACAGCTGCTCTTGTGGCATTTAAAGCATCCTCAATTCTGGCTTTTTTTTCTTTCATTTCTGTCTCTGTTGCAGCGCCAACTTTAATTACAGCTACTCCGCCAGAAAGTTTAGCTAATCTTTCTTGTAGCTTTTCTTTATCAAAATCACTGTCGCTTAATTCAATTTCCTTTTTAATCTGTGCTACTCTTGATTTAATTTTTTCTTGATCTCCAGCTCCATCAACAATAGTGGTATTATCCTTTGTTGAAATAACTTTTCTAGCTTTTCCTAAATCATTTATATCAACATTTTCTAATTTCAACCCCACTTCCTCGCTAATAACTTTACCACCAGTTAAAATAGCTATATCTTCAAGCATTTCTTTCTTTCTATCTCCGAATCCAGGCGCTTTTACTGCTAAAACATTAAAAGTGCCTCTTAATTTATTAACAACAAAAGTGGCTAAAGCCTCACCCTCAACATCTTCTGCAATGATTACCATATCTTTCTTGCCACTTTGAGCTACCTTTTCTAATAAAGGCAATATTTCTTGAACATTAGATATTTTTTTATTAGCAATTAAAATATAAGGCTCTTCAAATTCAGCTTTCATGGTGTTTGAATCAGTAATCATATAAGGCGAAATATATCCATTATCAAATTGCATTCCTTCAACAACCTCTTTTTCAACTCCAAAAGACTGACCTTCTTCAACTGTAATTACGCCATCTTTTCCAACAGATTCCATTGCTTCTGCAATAATATTGCCAATTTCCTTGTCATTAGCGCTTACAGAAGCAACTTGCGCTACTTCTTCTTTTGTTGAAATAGTTTTACTTAATTCTTTTAAACGTTTTACTATTTTTTTCACCTCTTTTTCAATACCTTCTTTAACTTCAATAGGTGAGACGCCAGAGCTTACTAATTTTAAGCCCTCTTTTATCATTGCTTGCGCCAAAACAGTGGCTGTTGTTGTCCCATCTCCAGCCACATCATTTGTCTTAGAGGCAACTTCTTTAATTATTTCAGCTCCAATATTTTCAAACTTATCTTCTAGTTCAATTTCTTTAGCCACAGTTACACCATCCTTAGTAATATTAGGAGCTCCAAATCCTTTGTCTAAAACAACATTTCTACCTTTTGGACCCAAAGTAATTTTAACAGTATTAGCTAATTTATCAACTCCTTTAGCTAAGGCTGTTCTTGCTTTTTCTTGATAAATAATTTGTTTAGCCATAGTTTAGATAAATATTAGATATTTAATTAAACTTAATTAAATATCTAATCTTTAAATTATAAATAATATTTTACTCTATTATTGCTATTATATCCTCTTCTCTAATTACTAAATATTCTTTACCATCAATTTTAACTTCATCTGGCGAATATTTTTTAAACATTACTTTATCTCCTATTTTCACACTCATTTTTAAACGTTGCCCATTTTCCATTATCTTGCCTTCGCCAACAGCTACTATCTTTCCTTTTTCAGGCTTTTCTTTATCAACTGTATCAGGAAGAACAATGCCTGACTTAGTTATTTTGTCTTCTGTGATTGGCTCAATAATCACATGATCATTTAATGGTTTTAATTGCATAGTTTTTTCTTTTGTCTTAAATTATAAAAAATATATTATAATTTAAGACAATTAAAATAAATTTTACATTATTTTATAATATACTATTTACTTTTTTTTGTCAAGGGGGTAAAATAATCTTGTGAATGCAATATTATGTGATTTCTCGCTTCACTAACACTACATATCAGAACTATAGAAAACTAGGTTTGCTAATGAAAATAGGTAGTTAAATTAATCAAACAATATATTTTATTTAATTATGCTTTTACTTATAATAATTTACTCAATACTCTTTGCAATGCTTGCTTGGCATAATCTAAAACTTGCCTTAGCTGTTTTAATTTTTGCTTTGCCAAGTTATTTAATAAGATTTCACATTCTTTTTGTGCCATCTACTTTATTAGAATTAATGATATGGATTGTCTTTTTAATCTGGTTTATAAAATCTTACCAAAATAAAGAGCTATCTCTATTTAATAAAAACTTATTAAAAATCCCTTACCCATTTGGCAAAGAAATAATTTTACTTATTATTATTAGCTCATTATCACTAATTGTTTCAACAAATAAAATTGCTGGACTTGGTATTTTAAAAGCATATTTTATAGAACCTGTTTTATTCTTTATTGTCTTTATTAATGTTTTTAAACCAAAATTAATATCAAAACAATTAAAAATAGATTATCAAATAATATTTATTAGCCTTGCTTTTTCAGCTATAGTCCTTTCAGTTATGGCTTTTTATCAAAAATTTACAGGAAATCTTATCTTTAATAAATTTTGGCAAAATGCGCCTACTAGAAGAGTGACTAGTTTTTTCCCATATCCAAACGCGATTGGACTGTATTTAGAACCAATTATAATTATTTTATTATCTTGGTTCTTTGTTCTAAGAAATAAATCTTTAAAATTGTATAATATTATCCTTCAAATATTATCTGTAATAGCTGTGATTATGTCAATTCTTGCTATCTATTATGCGCGTTCTGAAGGCGCTATGGTTGCTGTTAGTTTCTCATCTTTCTTATTTATTCTTTTAAACTTAAACAAAAAATATAAAATTGCTTTATCAGCTATAGCTATTATACTTTTCGCAATTATTATATCTTCTGCTCAATGGCGTCCTATTTTTATTAAGAAAATCACTATAGATGATTTTTCAGGGCAAATCAGAAGACAACAATGGAAAGAAACTTGGCAAATGTTAAAAGATAACCGCTTAATCACTGGCGCTGGTTTGGATAATTATCAAAAAGCAATTAAGCCGTATCATAAAATAGGTATTGATATAAATGGAAAATGGCAGCCAGTAGAGATATATCTTTATCCACATAATATTCTTTTAAATTTCTGGTCTGAATTAGGTTTAGCTGGAATGTTACTTTTTATCTGGATAATTGGCAAGTTTTTTTATATAGGAATAAAAATATTTAAGAAAGCAAATAGCTTAGAAAATAAATATATTATATTAGGACTAATATGCGCTATGTTAGCTATTGTTATACATGGATTAGTTGATGTTCCTTATTTTAAAAACGATTTATCAGTAATGTTCTGGTTATTATTAGCTATAATGTCATTAATAGATCTCAAAGTTAATAATAGCATTTATATAAAAAGAAGCCTGTTCCATTAATATTCTTGCTCTTTTAAAAACTTAAAATCATATTGCTTTACTAGTATATTTTAGATCCTAATAAAACTTCTTTTTCTGGCTTTAAAATAACTGGTTCGCCATCAACATCTGCTGCCAAAAGCATACCTTGACTTTCTATTCCAAATATTTTCTTTGGCTCTAAATTAGCTACTACAATAATCTGTTTTCCGATTAAATCATTTGGTTTGTAAAATTTAGCTAATCCAGCTGCTAATTGCCTTTTTTCATTTCCAATGTCAACTTCTAACCTTAAAAGTTTTTCAGAATTTTTAACTTTTTCTGCTTGAATAATTTTTCCAACTCTTAAATCAATTTTTTTAAAATCTTCAAATTTAATCATAATTTTTTTGTAAAAAAGAAATATAACTTTTAAAAAAAGCTATGAGTAAATCCTAAATCATAAATTTTAAATCCCTTATTCAGTAAAAAACCAAGTATTTTTACACCAATTAATTAGAGAGCTGATAAATTTTTTAACAGAATTCATCCTGTTAAATTGCTTTACGCCGACTTTGTCGGATTTAGCTGGATAAAAAGTCTATAAATTAGAATTTAAAACTTAAAGAACAACAAAGAATCTTAGCTTCATTTACTTAAACAATATTAGTCAAAAAAAGAAGCTCAACTCCTTTATGCAGTTGAGCTTCTTTAGGAGTTTATCTATTAATAAAAGTAAGTTTCAAAGGATTTACTTACTCTGCTCAGAATAACAGATTTTTAGCATGCCTATCTATTATTTTTTCTTTTATAAAAATTATTGCCTTTTTTAAATATCTTTTGCTGTCTATTGTTCCCTGCTTGTCTTAAAGATAATCTTATTCTTCCATTTTGATTAACATCAATAATCTTTACTGTAATTATTTGTCCAACTTTTACTATATCCTCAACTTTCTCAACACGATGATTAGATAGTTCTGAAATATGCACCATTCCTTCATGACCTGGTGCAATTTCAACAATAGCGCCAAAATCTAATATCTCTTTTACAGTCCCTGTAAATTCTTCACCAACTTTAAATTCACGAGCAATATCTTTAATATAATCTACAGCTTTTTTTAGCTCATCTTTATTAACAGAGCAAATTGTTACTAGTCCATCATCTTCAATATCTATTGTAGCCCCTGTTTCATTGATAATTTTATTTATAACTTTTCCATTAGGACCGATTACTTCTCTAATCTTATCTGGATTAATGTGAAATGAAATAATTCTTGGCGCATAAGGAGAAAGTTCTAATCTTGGTTTGTCAATTACTTGATTCATTTTTTCTAAAATTTCTAAACGAGCTTTTCTACCTCTTTCTAATGCTTGTTTAATTATATCGTCAGTTAAGCCAAGTGTTTTTGTATCCATTTGTATAGCTGTAATTCCATCTCTTGTGCCAGCTATCTTAAAGTCCATTCCACCCTCGCCATCTTCTAAATCTTGAATATCAGTTAAAATTTTCCACTGGGACATATCTTTATTACTTACCAAGCCAATAGCAATACCAGCTACAGCTTTTTTAATTGGAACACCTGCGTCCATTAAAGTCAGTGAAGAACCGCATACAGATGCCATTGAAGATGAACCATTAGAACTTAAAACCTCTGAAACAACTCTAATAGTATATGGAAACTTTTCTTGATCTGGCAATAAAGGAATAATAGCTTTTTCAGCCAAAGCGCCATGACCAATTTCTCTACGATTAACACTAAATATAGGCCTTACTTCATTGACGCAAAAAGGTGGAAAATTATAATGATGCATATAACGTTTTTTACTTTCACCTTCTACTGATTCTAAATATTGCTGTGATCCAGGTCCAGCCAATGTTGTCACAGATAATACTTGTGTTTTCCCTCTATTAAATAAAGCAGAACCATGTGTTCTTGGTAAAATTCCTACTTCAACTGATATTTTCCTTATTTCATCTAAAGCTCTTCCATCAACTCTCTTGTTTTCTTCTAATATAGCTCTGCTTACTTCTCTTTTAATAGCTTTGTCAGCTATTTTATTAGTAATTGCCTGTCTTTCTTCTTTATCTATGCCTAAACTTTCTAAATAATCATCTAAATTTTGTTTAATGTCATAGGCAGCTGACTTTTCTTTAACATCTTCATAATATTTCTTATTAAATAAATACTTGCTAATATTCTCCTCTAACCATTTTTCTGCTTTGGCTATATTTTCATCATTTAAATCATTATTATTTGTTTTATTGTCTATGGTAATCATTTTTTTGTTATTAGAAACAAAAAAATCCGCTTTCATTCTATCAAGCAGATTTAATATTGGCTCAAATTCTTTTTTAGCCCTCTTTATAGCTTGAAATATTTTCTCTTCACCTACTTCTTTTGAACTTGTTTCTATCATTATTATTTTGTCTCTATTTCCAGCCACTGTTAAATCTAATCTATTTTCTTTTCTCTGTTCATAAGTTGGATTTACAATAAACTCATCTTCTATGTCTTTATTATCTTCTATAGCTATACGCGCTCCTGCAATCGGACCTTTCCAATTAGTATTAGAAATTGATAAAGCTGCGCTAGCTGCTATTAAAGATACAATATCATAATCATTTTCTTGGTCAACACTCAAAATACTTAAGATAATTTGGATATCTTTTCTTTCTTCTTCATCAAATAATGGTCTAATAGCTCTATCAACCATTCGCCCTGTTAAAACTGCTTCATCACTTGGACGACCTTCTCGTTTAATCCAGCGAGATCCTTTGATAATTCCAGCAGCATAAAATCTTTCTTCAAGATTAACCATTAAAGGAAAGTAATTTACTCCTTCTCTCTCCTCTTTGCTTTGTACTAATGTTGCTAAAACAACTGTTCCGCCATACTGAGCTAAAACTGATGAGGTTGTTTGTTGAGCTAATTTACCTGTTTTAATTGTAAATTCTCTACCAGCCCAATTACAAGAATAAATTTTTTCTTTGTTCATAGTAATTTAGAATTCTTTTGGCCAGCAAATTACAGGACTATATTTAATAGTTCTATTTATCTGATGGCCAAAAAAATATTTTAAAATTAATTTTTATTTCTTCTTATCATGCTTTTTTGCTTTTTTTCATGAAATTCTTTTTCATTTTCAACTTCTTCTAATCC
>JALTFF010000006.1 GCA_027007465.1 bacterium
GTATAAATAACAATTGCAGGCATATTTAAACTTCTTAAAAGAAGTTCTAATTGACAAGCTCTATTTTTACTAAAAATTATTATTGTTATTTCATTCATAATTATTAAAAAAGAAAGGGGAAAAATATAAATCCTTTTTTTATTTTATAACTTTTAATAGTTATTTTATATTAATTGTTTGACTATTTATTTTCCCCTTTTTTACAAAGAACAATTATTTTTTTACTTTAATTTGAAAATTAGGATACATATCATGAATTATATAATCAGTTTTAGTCCAGATATATTTAAAACCTTCTTTCATTAAAATATTTTTTAAATATATCGGAGTATAACCCCACCAGTGAGTTCTGCCTTTACTTTTATGGTCGCAATAAATTAATCGTAATGCCCATTCTATCTCTTCAATAGTTTCTGCACTAGTTAATATTTCTGCTTGTTTTTGCCTATCATCAACATCTATTATTAATATACCTCCTTTTTTTAAAACCCTTTTCCACTCTCTTAATGCCTTAATAAATTCTTCTTTTTTTATATGGTCAATTAAATTTACGCATAATATTTCATCTACACTATTATCAGCAAAATAATTTAATTTACGAACATCCATTATCATATCCGTAACATTATTATCTTTATTTTGCCTAAAAGGAAATTTATAATAATTTTTAATTGTTGTCCTATTTCTATCTGCTAATTTAGGATAATCTTTTGCCAATAACCCTACTATATCAATATTAATCCATCCATCTAAATAAACAGTTCCATTGCCTAAATGCAATTTTACTTTTTTGTTTTTCATTATTTTCCTCCCTTTATAATCTATTTTCTTTAATTTCTTTTACTATATCTTTAACTTTCATACGACTGCCTATAAGATTTAATTCACAATTCCAATTTGGTATTGAGTTTAACCAGTATATAAATTCATTCTTTCCTACCAAATAACGATAAGTATCCTGAATTTTAAAAGGTTCGCCATTTTTTATTTTGTTTTTAAAAAAATTAATAATAGTATGAGGGTTATTACCCCATGTAATATTGCCGATTCTTACAATAGTCCATTTCTTAAAATTATCTTTAATTAATTTTTCCATTTCTTTTTTATGCTGTTGATAGTTATTATTAGCATAAAAAATGCTAAGACTACTAAAATAAACAATGTGATAGGATTTGTCTTGCGATAAAAGTAAATCTTTTTCTCTTTGATATTCTGATTGTGGAACATTATTAGAAGAATTAGATACACCGCTAGCAAAAAATAGAAAATTCCTCCTATTTATTTGCATATCTTTTATAACTTTAGCAATATCACCATTGCCTACAATTTTTGTTTTATTTACATTTTTTTTCATAATAATATCTCCTTTTTTATTTTTTTATTCTTTAACCCACATCCATGACCTACTTTTATCTCTTATTTCACCTTCAATTTTTGCTTCTCTACCTAAAATAAACCACGGTCTTATTTTATATGCTTGAGTATACCCATTGACAGCTTCAATTACATGATGAGTTAAATTTTTAGTATGTTTTCCATTTTTATCAAATTCTTTAGCTCTATAATAATCATGACCTGAAATAATTCCTCCGCTTTTAATTTTTTTATTCCATTCATAAATATCATTAACTACACTAGCAAAACTATGATTTCCATCAATATATACATAATCTAAAGAATTATTTTCAAATTTTTTTACTGCATTCATACTAAAATCTCTAATAATTTCACAGTTGAAATTTTTTAATTTTTCTTTTGTTTGTCTATATTTTCTTTCGTTTAAACTAGGAGCTCTTCGTTCAAAATAATCTTCTGAATTAGCCCAAGGATCTACACAATAAAGTTTTGTTTCAGGGTTTTTTCTAAGTAAAATTTCTGCATACTCTCCTCTTTCTGTTCCTACTTCCACTCCAATTTTAAAATTTAATTCTTTAAATAATTCTGGTAAATTATCTCTACCAACATTAGGAATTTCAATAGGCATTTTTTTATTGTCAATGTTCAAATTAAATTTTTTAATAATATATTCTAATGTTGACATATACATTTTAATTTTAATAATTATATTGTTTCTAATTTTCTTGCTTCTTCTATTCTTTTCTTCCAATCTCCTTCCCAACCAGGCATATTTGGAAAATGATTTATAAACCATTCAAAATCATATTTATAATCTTTTGTTGTAAGCCAATAATCACGAGTAAATTTTCTACCTCTTTCAGCATCAATTCCATGTTGTTTATATTGAGCATTACTAAATCCATATCCCTTACCACGATGTCCTTTATGCATGTGGCTATACCAAGTTTTTTTATTTCTCATTACTTTACCGCCACTAAACCAAGCTTTAAATCCTACTTCTTGTGCTTCTGCTGTAAAAGGACCATAATGCTTTTCATCAAGAGGACCAATAACTTCATCCCAATACTTCTTTTTCATAAAATAACAACTCCCTTGTAAAGAGGGAGTTTCGTCAATTAAAATATCCTTTCTTTGTAAAATACGCTCTGTCCAAATTTCACCATGAAGACCACAAGTTTTATCATTTGGTTTTTTAAATGGAAAACTAATAAACATATAATCTATGTCAGGTCTTCTATCCTTAATATTTTCCCATTTTTCTGGATCTAACCTTTTTCTTCTAGGAATTACCACCCAATCATCTTCACAGTCTTCTTTTAACTTTCTATCAAATCCTTTATCTACCATACAATGCTCATCAATCTTCATTACATAGTTTCCTTTTGCAATAGCCATCCCTCTATTGATACTTGCCCTCATACCATAATTATTAAATTGTATACCATGATGAATAATCCTTACTCTTTCATCTACGTCATAATTAAATTCTGAAGATTCAGCCCAAATTCCATCAAAAACAATAATAACTTCTATTTCTTGTTCTGCTTTATTTAATAAATCATTTACAGTTTTTTGAAGATATTGTGGTGAACGTGAAGGTATAATTACTGAAAGCATTTTTTTATATTATAATAATAATGCAAAAAATAAAATAACAAAAAGAATTGATAATACTGTTAAAATTGTTATATACCAGCTAAATTTATTTGATAAATTATCTTCAAACATTTCAATATTTTCGCTAATCAAATAAATTTATTTTTCTAAATGAAACAATTTATCTTTTATTTTTTTCTCTTCTAATTTCATATATACTAAAATATTTATCTACAACCTTTTGGTTGCCTACTAGTTCCATAATTACCAACTCCTCTGCCAGAACCATCTAGCCTTCTAACTCCATTATTTATTCTTTTATTATTTCTTTTATATCGTCTATAAGCATAACGTCTTCCTCTCATTATGTCTCTAAGACGACTAAATCTTCTTATAGTTGCCATATTTTTATTTCTTAAAAATTTTAATAATAGGTTCTTTATTAACACCAACTAAAAGCCCTAATAAAGCTGTAATTATTGGTGTCAATAAATCTGTTGATTTATCTATAGTTATTAACCAAACTAAACCAACAATAGAAATACCTAATAAAATAATAATACCTAAATTTGTTTTAGTCATATAATTAAAATTAAAAATTATTATCTATATTATATAATTCATTAAATAATTTTGTGCTAATAGTTTGCCCATAGCCATTATTAGCGAGTTCATACAAACAAGCATCTGCTTCTCTTCCTTTTGTAATATTTAATAATTTTCCATTAACTACTATGCCTTTTCTGCCAGCACCTTCTCCTTCAATTATTATTTTCTTTTCATTTTTAATTAATACTTTTTGAGCTTCTGGACTTAATCCTGATACATTTGGTTTGTCTACTAATAACCAAGGGTCAAATTGAAAAATATCTTGGAAATAATCTTGTCTTAATTTCTGCCAACCATCAGGATGAAGAGCATCTTTTGGTCTTTCTCCCCAACTGTTAGGAGTTGCAATATATTTTCCTTTTTCATCAATTCCAAATTTTCCATAATAAAGACAATGTCCACCTTCTCTTGTGGAAGGTTTTGGTTCGTTTGTTCTCCATGTTTTACTGTTTCCAACATAAAGCCCTCCAACTACTCCATAATTATTTTTAATAGCCATTGCAAATAAATCCATATTATCTTTAGCATCTATTCTTCTATACTCTTTTGCTTCTAAAATTTTTGCTAATTTATCCATTGCAGGATTTTTCCAAGACAAATCTCTCATAAATTTTTCTGACGGAGGATTACCATTTTCATAAGAAGGAACATAAGTTTCTTCTAACGACCCCCAATTTACAATTAATTTCCCTCCATCCATAATATAAGCACCGCCATTAGGAAGATGTATCTGAGAATAAATAGCTTTCGCAGAAATTTCTTCATATCGTTTAGTTTCAACTAAATTTAAAACACCTACATAGTAAGACCAAC
>JALTFF010000007.1 GCA_027007465.1 bacterium
AATCCTGCTTTTAATGGCGTTGTAGTAGCTGATATTCCAATTGATCTCATTCTTCCAACTGCTGCTCCAGCCATTGAAGAACCGGCAACGCCAAGTTGTTGAGCAACTAATAATCCTCCAATAAGCATAGAAGCTGATATAATAAATTTTAATATATTATCTACAGAACCAGCTTGTGTTAGCCCAACGTATAACTGGTCGCTCGCTTGAGTGCCTACTGCTTGTTGCTTTATTTTATTTATTTCATTATTAAGTTTACCGCCGCCAACAACAGCTAACGAAAGCCAAAGAAAAAATGCCATTACAGGCCCAATAATTAAATAATTGACAAACTCGCCCCACCATTGTGAAGCATATCTTTGTCCTGCTGAAAAAGCGCTTGATAGAAAAGCAAGAGGTGATAAAATTATTAAAATCCAAAGCATAACTATTCTAAATGTTAAAATAACAGTGTAAATAATAACAAAAACACTAGCAATTATAAGCAAAATAAGGCCAAATATTAGACTGCCTAACATTGTAAGTGGATGAAGAGAGCCCTTAAAAACATTAAGAAACTCTGGACTTTTATAAAAACTAAAAACTTTCTCAATCCCAAACATATTAAAAATATTATAAGCTCCTGTTTTTGCAAAAGCATCAACAAAAGTTAACATTATTACTTGTGAAAAATCAATAAGCAACCCGCAAATTGTTTTTGAAAAATTTATTAAAACAGCCATAATAAGCAATTTTGGCAATGCTTTTTTCCAGTTATAAGTTTCAATACGTAAAACAGTGGCAAACGCTATTACTAAAAAAATCAAGATAAAAAACATATTGCAAATGTTCACTACTAATGGCCAGCCCAAAACAACAGCGGGATTTGCTATAAAATTATTATATTCTGCCACGAAAATTAAAATACTTGTAATTACTCCTAAAAATAATCCAATAATCCAGCCTATTGCTTGAAGCACTAAAATAATTAAATAATAATTAGCTATAGCGCCTACTATCTTCGAGAGTATAGCTACTGTATTGGCACCGATTGCGCCACCAGCTTCTCCCACAACTGCGCCACCAGCTTCTCCCACAGCTTTTGCAGAATTAATATTTACTAATAATCCAAATAAAACAAGTATTAAAACTAAGCTTTTCTTGTTTGCAAATTTTTCAAAAACTTTTTTCATAAAAAATTTTAATGCTTTTTTAAAATAAGATGTATGTATTAGTACTCTACTTGAGCTTGCCCTAATATTTGAGATTCCCTTTGCTTTCTTTCTTGTTCTTTTAAATTATTGAGTATTTTATTTCTTTCTCTTCTTGTCTTTAGCCAAAGCATTACAACTGTTCCTGTCCAAAATGGCAATAAATTTATCACTGGAATTATTTCAAAAATAGGCAATATCATATATTTCCAAAGCTGACCTTTTATTCTATCCCAAATATTCATTTTACTTCCATTAGCTTTAAAAAATATCAAAACAAAACCAGTAACAACAACTAAAATATAAATTCCAATATTAACTACAGCTGAAAAAAATCCTAAATCAATATATTCTAATAAATCCACTATTATTGCTAAAAGTAATAAAGCAAAAAATATACCATCAGATCCTTTAGTTATTTTCTGACTAATTTTTTTACTAGCAAATTTTGCCAATCTATTTTTTTGCAATTTTCTTTTTCTAATATTTTCTAACATTTTAGCATATCTATCTTGCAATGTCTGGTCTTGACTTGAAAAATTGTTATTTTCTTGATTGTTCATTTCTTATAAACTCTAATACTTGGGCCTGAGTCCCAATGACTACAATCTAATCGTTTACTACTGTGATTACACCAGCCCCAATTATCTCTAATAGAAATTTTAGGTGTTGCAGTGCAATAATATTTGTTATTTATATTTTTACAGTTTAAGTCATTTTTATCTTTAGCTTTCATTTCATCATAACTATATAAATGATAAAGCGAATGTGGTTTATCAAGAACTTGTCTATCTCTCATTTCAATGCCAGAAATAGTTGTTGTGGATCCATCTCCCCAATCAACAGTATAGTTAACCAAAGGCAATTGTTCTGCGTCAACTTTTGTGTTAAAAGTTAAATTAACTAATTTTAAATCAGTAATTTTTAAAATTGAATTTGAATCTACTTTGCCTAACTTATCTAACTTAATACCTAACTTATCTAACTTAATATTTAACACTTTTGGCGGAATGCCGCAATAATTGCAAGTAGGGCTAGGACAATTATTACAAGTATTATTAAAATTCTTTTTTGCGTCACAATTTCCTTCTTTCGGACGATTTTTGCTATAACAATAACCACATATATAACTATAATTAGGTCGTATTCTCGCTCCATTTAAGTTAGTAGCTTCACAAATATTTTCTGGTGGAGACCAAGTAATAGAATTAGCGCTCATTTTTATATATCTAGATTGGCTAATACACTTACTATTAGGGCAATCATTATGGTTTGGATCACATAATTTACCCGAATTATCACATTTATAAACAAGTTTACAATCTCCTGCTGTTGGACAACATGATCTTCCGTCATCACATTTATATCCCTCTTCATCTCGTAAGCTGCAATTTTTACAAGTTTGATCACTTATGTCTGTTTCACATGCGCTCCCATCTGAGCAAGCTTTTTCAGTAGATTTTACGCAATTTCCATCAGGGCAATCTTGATGACAAGAATTTGTATTTACTGGAATAACGCCATTAGCGCATTTATATTCAAGCTTCCATTTCCAAGAACCATAACTTTGAGCAAATAAACGTTTAATCCTATCTACAGCATCTGCTGTTGATGATAACATCCCAGGAGCAATAAGAAACTTACCACAATCACCCTCACAAGAATAAGGACTTCCAGCGCGCGCTTGCCATGGTTCTTTATAATTTTCTTTATTAGGATACTCTATAATTAATGGTTGAATACCTACTATTGTCTTACTATCCCATTCATAAGGATTATTAACAGGCTTTGGTGGAATTATAGCTCCAAACGGCTTGTAATCACTATTATATGAATATTCTAAATTTGGCACAATATAATTACTCCCTTCATAAACTCTGCTAGACCAAAATTTATTTTGGCCAGTAGCTGTTACTACCATAACTATTTCAGAAGCATAATCAAGATGATATTTAAAGTAGGCTGTGCAATCCCAAGAACTACTATCATTACTATCATCAAAAGTATATACCCTTAGATGATCAAAATAACCATTTTCATCAAAAGCTACATAAAATTTAACGCAATTATATTCACAGCCACAACTACCACCGCAATTATCAGTATCAAATTCAGGTAATTTAGCAAGCTTATTATTGTCTTTATTTTTTTTCTCATAAGCTTCAATCCACCATGGTCCTTTATTAGTGCCCTCAGCTAAAAGCAATGGAAAATTACCATCTTGTTTTGTTGGATCACTTCTTAAAGTAAATTCCATGTCTGCAGAGTGAGCATCGTCATGCCTGCTTTTACAATAAAAATATATTCCATCAATAGCATCTTTATTATAATATCTCTTATTAGCATCTTCTATTCCTAAATCTTTCCTGTCAAATTTCATACAATTCGCTCCTTGCATTTTCACCCAAAAAGGTTTAGACGCTACCTTATATTCGGTTGGGAATCTTTTTGCCTTAACAGTATAATACAGCGGAAACCTGTCTGCATACCCAGCTCCTTCTTCAATCCCATCTCCTCTTATCCTGTCAAGAGGATACCACATTAAACAATTTTTAGGATTGCCAGGAGCTCTATCATATTCTAAACAATATCCAGGCCAACCATTTCTCTTAATCTTAGCGTCATCAATATATTTGCAAGATAAAGAATCGCTTTGGGGATAAAGCCGACAAGTTTGCGGAACATAATGGCTTACAGTTCCTATTCTATAAATTTCTAAAGCAGGCTTTATTTTAATATCATCAATATAAACATTTCCAGAACAAGCATTCCTTGGAATATGCAAACTATAATTAGGGCATTTCTCTTTTATTAGTATTTTAGGCGCATTAGGAAATTCTCCTGGTTCATAACAATCTCCTCCACCGCAAAATTTTGTTATATTCACATCACTTCCACCTTCATCACAACTAAAATTAGCTTTTTCATAATGATCTCCACACCAAACAAGAGCGCCAAACCAAGTTTGACCACTAATAACTAATTTAATTTTTTCAGTGCTAGGCCCTGTTTTAAAATAATGAACTCTTTTCTCCCAACCTCTTCCAAAAGGTTGGCCAAAATTACAATCATAGTATTTACTATGTTCTGATGCATCTCCATCACAATACCAAGTTCCTTTATTGTCACTATTTCCAGCAAGCTTATTTCCATTCTTATCATAGCTAACAGTAGTAAAAGTAATTTGCATATTATCCCAATCTCCTTGTAAAGCCTTAAAGTTAAGAGTATTAATATAATATGATAAAATATAAGTTCTATTAGGCATTACTTCTATAAATTCTGATTCTAATTTTCCTCTTGATGCTGAAAACTTTAAAAAATTCCTACCTTCTGGAGCATATTTATTTAACCCTTCTTGCTCTGCTGCATAAGGATTATCAATAACTTTAAATTTATCAGGCGACCAAGATTTATCCTCGACTGTCTGCCAACCGATTGGATAATTATTATCACCTTCAATTTCAAAATTACCATTTGGAATGTTTATAGCTTCTCCTGCTTGCTTCATCTCACCTAAAGGATAATATATGTTATAATAATCTAAAATACATCTACCACTTTTACCACAATCAGCATCATTCACGCATAGTTTATTTACATCTTTTACATCTTTTACATCTTCTTTACAATATCCATATCCTATTTTACTATATCCAGTTCTATTAATCATTGAACTATCATAAATTTCAGCCTTAGGATTAACTTCAAAAATATTGCTATCGCATTGACCATTTGGATCTAAATGGTTACAAGTTCCAATGTCAAAACAATCTTTTTCTATTTTTCCATTAGGCAATCTTGTTGCAACAGAACTTTTACAACTAAGCCATTTATTACAAACTCTGTCTGGTTGAACTTTTAATAAGATGTTAGAA
The DNA here is from genome assembly GCA_027007465.1 of bacterium. Taxonomy (GTDB): domain Bacteria; phylum Patescibacteriota; class Patescibacteriia; order Patescibacteriales; family JALTFF01; genus JALTFF01. The sequence goes on from JALTFF010000007.1 coordinate 5,069, forward strand.
TCACAAGGATGTTGGCTATAGCATCTTTGTGGTGTTTCTATGTTATCATTTTCATAAGACAAACCAGCGCTATAAATTAAATCAGAATAATTACTATGACTTTCATTACCGCCAATAACATCTCTTTTGTCAAACAAAACACAACCTTTACCAAAATTAACAATTCCATTGCAGCTTTGTTCATCAACTGTATCAGCTAATTGATAGCCAACTATGGCTTTTTTAAGAGTAATATTATTGCAAACAATACTAGAGCTAGCTGTATAAAAATATTTAGTTGGTGTTGTTGTGACTCTATTTGATTTATCTAAATAAATTATATCATTATTCGTTATACTATCCTTAGTGGCTTTAGACCAACAGTAATTTTTAATATCTATTTTTGTTGATGATGCATTATATAATGTCCAAGCTTCAAGATTTATTTTTTTATTTTTATATTCTATAGATGGTTTTGCGTAAAGATCAATATATTCAGTGCAACCAGATTTGCTTGAAGGACAAAGACCAACATTTCCGCCTCTATAAGCAGGCATTGGCTGATCTACTCTTGATCCACCAGGTCCAAAAGTTAACGGCGGATTAACTGATAAATCACCTTCTCCAGCTAAAGGACATTCTTTAATATCGCAATAAGAATTAGGACAGTCAGAATCTGTAATACACTGTTTTCCACTATTATCGCCCCCATTGCATTTATTATAAAGTTTATACCAACCAAAAGAATAAGATTTATAACTGTTAGATTTTGGTTGTCCATAATAACAAACTGCTTTGCCAGGATCTTTAAAATAATAAGTTCCGTCATTAGCTGTATATTCTTCACAACGGACTTTATCCTTGCTACACAATATTGAATCATATTTATCTGGGTTATTTATCAAATAAATAGAGGAAAAATTTTCTGGCAATAAATTACTGCCTAAACTAGGATAACCTAAAACTTGGCAACCTTTTGAGCTTTGATTGCATTGATATTTTTTATCATAAACCCAAAAAGTATAGCTATCTGCTGGCACTTTAACTCCACCTTTATTTGGCCAAGTCTTTTCTTTATAATCACTATAATTATGCGTATCAATCATTAACTCGCAACCAACAGCTGACTCATCGCAAAGAGATGTAAATGATTTTAGATAATGAGTTTTATTATTTCTATCTTTATACTTATCACAAAAAAGCATTTCTTGAGGCATACAAGTCTTTGGCTCTATCTCGCTTCCTCCACAATCTTGCCCATTGGGATCTATGATTGAATTATCGCAAGCAACTGGTGTTTGCCAACTATTTTTAATTAAATAATAAGTATCAACAAGCTCTCTAATAATGATAAAGTCATAATTAGCTTTACCATTTATAACAAATTTTTCATTTCCTATGACATTATTATTAGTTAATGTTGCAAATCTATATAAGTACAAATTTCCGCCGACAAATTCTCCTGTATCCCTCTTATTTTTTTCAAAACTTCCAACTATCTCATCTTTTCCATTTTTTATAGAAAAATCAGATCCTAGTAAATTATTCGCGCTAGCTACAAATTCTAATTCATAAGTAGTATTTGGCTTAATAAGTCCAGCTAATGATATGCTTACTTCTGAATCTACTTTCATAGAATATCCATTTTTCAAAAGAGAATAACCTTTAACAACATCTGGAGCGCTTCCATTGCTTTTCTGCCAACCAATAGCGCTCCCATCTTCAAAGTCATTATTTAAAACTTCAAAAATATCATTACTCATTGTGCCTTTATATTTTCTACAACCAACTTGTGAAGCATTGCATTTAACACCTTGACCTGGAATAGCTTGATAAATACAACCCTCTGTTTCTCTCCAAGTTCCTCCTGTTAAAATGCAATCATTTTGTTCAGACTTTTCAACTGGTGATTTTTGATAAATACATCCTTTAACGCTATCCCAACTGCCGCCAATATTAATACAATCTTCTTTAGATAATTTAGTTTTACGATATGGATGACAATTCTCATCACAACTAATTGTCTTTGAATAATCTCTATAATAAATATTTCCAGACTTGTCATAAAACTCTCTACAATCTGGATTATGAACTGGATCATAATTACAATTATTTTCTTTATTATCAACTGTTTTTGGCGCTGAATTATCAACTATGCCACTAGCCATCAATCGATAAGTTTTTAATTGATAACCAGACTCTCCATCTCCTTGCCATAAATAATAATTAGCGCATTTTGGATTTGGTTTTTCGCATCTTCTTAAATAACTATAATATTCAATTCCTTCACCTCCCTTTGCTTTCTTGTCTAAATTAGTAAATTGATCACAACCAACAGAAGATAAGCTACATGTCCTAGCTGTCTTTGGAATGAAATATTTATTTTTATCTGTTTCAAAAGCTGTTTGCTTTTGAATAAATGCGTCATACCCAACACACTCACTTGGACAATAATCATTGCCTGGTGTTATCTTGGCTGGAATAGAAATATTTGTTGTTTGCGAAGTATAAAGATCACAACCAGCTTCATTCTCACTACACTGTCTTGCAAATTGATGACATATATTAGGAGCATCATCTTTTAAGTTATAAACACCCTTATCAAAGTCTTTACTACAAATTTTAGACAAATAATTTGGCATCTTTTTTTCATAAACAACATTTTTTTCACTAAAATAATCATTATAAGGGTTAGCTTTCAAGTCAAATTCTAATTGAACAGCGTCAATTAAACAATTAGCATTTTCTTTGCCATTTATAAGAAAGCTAACCATATTAATATCGCTCATAATTTTTGTTGTTTCAAATCTCTGCCAATAATTGTTGCCTTCTGGCACGCTTTTATCAGCTCTAATAATTCCATAATTAATTCCAGAACAATTTTTAGCATAAAAAGACAATGTAAGAGCTTTTCCAGCTAAAGATGTAAGTGGTGAAAAATCAATATGATACTTTAAATCTGTTGCTTTAACAGAATGATTCCTGTCATAACTATCACCTTCTACAACACAATCTGAATATAAGCCTTTGTCACAACTGATGCTTCCTCCATTCTTAGCAATCCAGCCAGTGCCTTTAAAGTCCATATTTTCAAAACTTGAATTTTTAATTAAGTTAGTTCCTAATCCTTGCTTTGTTCTAATAAATTGGCTGCATCCTTCTTCATCACTATGGCAACCTTCAACATTTTTATTAAAATACATTTTCTTAGAAGTATTATTCCAACTTTTCTTAGAAGTAGAATTAACTGAGCACTCACTTGCTCTGTTTGCCCAATCAATGCTAGAACTGGCAGTATTATAAATAGGGTCATTACAATAAGCCAAACATCCAACACTATTAGCATCACAACCATCAAAATCTAAAGTATTTTTTAAATAAGAAACAGTTTTATTTTTTCTTGATCTAAATGTTTGACAAGTATTATATCTTGGTTCGCAATCTGTTCCATTAAAATCCCAAGTTCTTCTATCTTCTATGCAATAACCATAATATTCGCAATTTTTATCCTTTCCTCTTTTAATACAGGATTGCTCATCAGCGCAATAATTATTTTCTCTGCCCACCATTACTCTTGGTTTTGAATCTCCTTCGTCATTATAATCACCATCTCTATTAGCATCAACACCACGAATAACTTGCTTACTAATAATAGGTCCATAACCTTGCTTTTTACAATAATGTTGAGGAGCTAAAAGAACCCAATTAGGATCTACTAAACCACGACACCACTTTTCATGAATACCTTTTAAATTATCTTTGTCACTAAAGCAATCCACCATATCTCCTAATGTATAAACCTTGCCTTTTTTATTTTCTGAAAGTTTATGTTCATTAATATATTTTGCAGCTATTTCCCAGCCAACTGGAATAATGCGATATTTTCTTAAGATTATCATTGAACGATAAGGATAACCGCTAATATAGCTTGGCTCTTTATTAATTCCTTCATAACCAAAAACAAAATTTCTGTTTAACAATCCTTGCTCAATAGCTTGCTCAACAGTTAATCTTTTAGCAATTGCCTGCCTAAATTTATCAGTAATTACACATTCTGTTGGACCAGCTTTATTAGGATTTGGACAACTAGCTAACTTTGTTAAAATATCATATTTTTCAGCGCTATGAAATTTTGTTTGATAAACTTTAGAATAATAGATATCAGCGCCTTTTTTTCCTGTATAAGATTGACCTACTTCATATTGATAAAGATCATTGCCAAGACTAATTGCTTTATTAGTTGTTCTTCTAATATCACTTTTATTCCATAAACCACTTGTAAACGCTTTATTAATTAATTCGTTTATTAAAGTGCCTGTAAAAGTATTTATAACATGAATAATAACATCGCTCCATTCTGGTGAGTTTGCAGAAGTCATTACTTTGTCATGAAAAGCTTTTTCTTGTTCTTCCTTTGACATTTCATTAAACTTTTTAACTTCATCAGCAGTTAAAGTAATATTTTTTCTCCCAAGAACATCCCTCGCAACGTCACCAGGAGTTGGAATTGGAATAGGTGTTGAATCAAGTGAAAAATCTTGGGTTGTGTCAAATGAAGCCTGATTAAATGACTCTGTTTTTCTTTTATATTCTTTTTGAAATTCTCCATAAAGTCTATCAGCATAAATTTCTTTAAGATTAGTATCAGAAAGTCTTGCATTTCCTATTCCAGTTGTTTTATCTAAATAAGCTCCTCCGCGTTTACGCTCGTTTGTGGCATATTCTTTAGCTTCTTGCTTTGTCTGATAATACTTTCCAAAAATATACAAAGCTACGCCTAAATCATTTTGCTCTGGCTCAAAATATGGCTGAAAATTTCTTAAAAAATTAGGGTCGTTTATTTCTCTTGACCAATTTTCTTTTATTTTTTTAAAAGTGCATCTTGGCTTTGGAGGATATTCCATATTTATCAAACCTCCTGTAATAGCTAATTTTATTGATAAACTCGGATTACATAAATTTAAACCACCTACTTCCCAGTTTTCACCAATAACATTTTGGATATAAACACTTGCCGCCTCATCAACCTGTTGACTAATATAGGCTTCTGGATCTGATAAAATTAAGGGCTTTTGTCCTTTTCCTCCGCTCACAATTCCTTTGGCAATATCTCTGGCAGAATTAACAGCAAAATGATCAACAGCATTCATTATACTTACCATTCCTATTTTTTTTAAAGAATCCTCTAATTTTCTTAATGCTTCTTCTTTTGCCCAATGTTTTACATTACTGCCGATTTTTTGAGCAGTAGTTTTAAGGTCTCTCAACATTGCCTCTGGAAATGTTTCAGGAGGAGGACCGGCAAAAACCGGCTTAATCAAATCTATAAAAAAAGAAAAAGACAAAATAAAAATTAGTAAACTAATAAATATTTTCTTTATAATTTTTTTCTTAAAATAATCAAACATATTTTTTAGAATTCTCTAAAATTTTTAGCTCCTTTATTTTTCTCTAATATCGCTAAACCCTACTTAGCATTCTTTAATATGGCTGGACAATCTCCACTCTACTAATCCTATTTAATGATTTCTTATCCTGCTACTTCAACCTTATCTTATATAACTTTCCATCTCTTTTGCTTTGAATATACATTATTTTACCATCGCTTGTAAGCATTATTTTATTAACTGTAATAGGCTTATCTGGAATAGCAACTCTTGTTTTTATTCCTGTCTTTAAATCAATTTTATAAATTTCATCATCTGTATTATCAGCTAATTGTGGAGCTAATCCGCTATTGTCTGGTAATTTTTTTGGAACTCCGCAATAAATAATATCATTGCTATAAAAAGCACATCTATCAGCCCAAGTATTTAATTTTAATCTCCTTCTATTGTCTCCAATTTTATCTCTTTGCGCGTCAGCAATCCATAATTCTGGCAATTTTTTTTCAGAAGTAATATTATAACAACTATAAAGCATCTTATCTCCTTTTTTAGACCAAATACCCCTAAAACCTAAACCAGGAATTTTCATAGCTTTAAAATTTTCTCCATGTTGGCCCACAAAATAAACTTCACTCTCTGCAAATCCAAGATTTTGATCCCAATAAGCAATAATTTGTTGATTTGGAGACCAATTATCAACAATATTACCACCTATAATTTGCTCAATTTTCTTTGCAGAAGATCCATCTGGCTGAGCAATAGCTAACCAATGATTTTCAGGATCCATGCCAAAACTCTTAAAAACAATTTTTTTAGAATCTGGTGAAAAAGCAAAGTCAGTCCAGTGTTTTGGCAAAGTAACTTGCCTTTTTGTCTGAAAATTATAATAAATATTAGCGCCGTCTGGATATTCTAAAATTGCTTCTTTTCTGTTGCCGGCCCAAGCAACAGATTTAACATTATGAAAAACCCTATCATCTAAAAGCTCTACTTTACCATCTGCTTTTAGATGATAAAATTTGCCATCTATATTATAATAATAAATATCTTTGCCATTTTTACTTAAAACAGGCGCCATAACAATATTTTTAGTTAATGGCTCGCTTTTGGTTAATTTTCCAAAAGCAACTTCATCAGCGCTTTCTTTTTCAACATTTTCTTTAGTTGGCAAATTAGTTTGCTTTTGAGTAGTTTGAAAATTTTTACCTTCACCAGATATTGGCAAGCCATTTGTCGCAGATGGAAGTTCTTTTGGTTTTTTAATAATATTGGGTTGAGTTTTAAAAAAAACAATAAATATTAAAAAACCTATTCCTATTGAAATAAGGATAAACAATATAATTAATAATATTTTACGAGATTTAGACATAAAATTAAAATTTTTTATCAATGTTTTATTGTTTTAAGATAAGAAAGAATCTTTTATACGCGCTTTGAAATAAGATTAACCTCTTCAAAGCTTAAAAGGAGCTAAACTCTTTTTTTCTGTTAATATTGTCTAAACAATTCCTCTCTAACATTTGCAAAACATAATGCCCAGCGCTCTTATCTCCCAGTCGTTTTATTCAATGTTTTTTTATATGCATCCATTATTTCTTTGTCAGACAATTTATCTAACAACTTTGAGTCTACTCCAGCTGCTTTTAAAAATTTTTTAATTGTTTTTGCGTCTGCCTTGCCATTGAGTAAATTTAATTGTTCGCTGTTTAAATAATTATTATTTTCAAAAACATTAAAACCTGAGTTTGTTGAACTCCCAATATTAACTCCTTGCTTTTGCTTGTTCATTTGTTCTAATTGTTTATTATATTTTTCTATATTATTATATAATTCTAAACTCTTATTTTTTTCTTGTATTGTTGGATTTGTTAAATCATTTGAAAAACAATTCTTGCCTTCTGGACAATTTGGATCTGTCTTATTCTCTATTTCTTTTTTGTCATCAATTCCATCGCTGTCACTATCTTTTAAAAATGGAGAGGTATGATATTTATAAAGCTCATCATAATCAGACAAGCCGTCTCCATCAGTGTCTCTGTTCATTAAAATTTTCTTTTGAATCTCTGTTGGCTCATTGCATCCGCCTTTGCCAATGTTTTTATATTGCTCTTTATAAATAAATGGATTGCGAATATTTTGCGCAATTTGATAAAACCCCAAACTAAGAATAATAAATGTTACTAAAATTAAACTAATTATAAAAATTTTTTGCTGAAAAGTATATTTATTATCCATAATTTACCGATATTATATCATAGAAAGGAATAAAAGACAAAAAAATATTATTATTTAATCATAATTTTTTTAACAACTCTATCCAATTATTTACAGATAGTTCTTGAGCTCTTATTTTTGAATTAAAGCCAAGTTCTTTAATTAATTTTATTGACTTTTCTTTAGAAAAATAATAACCAGCTGATAAATTATTTGCCAAAGTTTTTCTTTTTGAAGCAAACCCAATTCTTACTAAACGAAAAAATTCTTTTTCATTAATATTGTATTTATATTTTTTGTTTCTAATCTTGCATTTTATTATAGCTGAATCAACTTTTGGTTTTGGAAAAAAACAATTTGATGAAACATATTTAATAATTTCTGGCTCTACATAAAATTGAACTGAAATACCTAATAAGCTTAATTTTCCAGGCTTGGCAATAATTCTCTCAGCTACTTCTTTTTGTAATAACAAAATCATAATCTTAGGTTTATTTTTTGCAGATAAAAATTTTCTTAAAAAGCGAGAACTAATATTATATGGTAAATTAGCCACTATTTTATAGCTTATTGTATTGTTAAGTAAAATTTTCCTCATTTCTAATTGAGAAATTTTAAAAATATCTTTATTAATTAAATTAACATTTTTAATCTCTTCTAATTTAAGGTTATTTCTAACTATCTTACTCAATTTATCATCTATCTCCACTGCCACAACTTTTTTTACTAATCTGGCTAATTCTATTGTTAAGAAACCTAATCCAGGCCCTATTTCTAAAACAATGTCATTTTTATTTAGCTCAGCTGATTTAATTATATATTGATAAACACTTTCCTTAATCAAAAAATTCTGGCCCATAGATCTCTTGGGCTTAATTTTATAAAATTGACAAAATTGTTTTGTTTTCTTTAAAATATTCATATTATTAAAATAACATAATATTTATCATTAAGCTATAAATATAAGCAACAAAATCGCTTAAGTTCATACAAACATAGTAATTAAAACAATAACACAAACATTAAAGAGCTGGTTCTGCGCGGAAATGAGCGGACTCTCTC
>JALTFF010000008.1 GCA_027007465.1 bacterium
ATTTGAGATTTAGAATTTAACTAATTATCTTCATATCCCTTTAACTCAACCTGCTTATTATCTTTTGTAAGTAATTCAACATCTAAAGCTAATCCTTTTAATTCTCTTACTAAAACATTAAACGATTCTGGCACATTTAATTTTTTAATAGGTTCACCTTTAATAATTGATTCATAAGCCTTACTTCTGCCTGGAACATCGTCTGATTTAATTGTTAAAATTTCTTGTAAAGTATGCGCAGCGCCATAAGATTCTAAAGCCCAAACTTCCATTTCACCAAATCGTTGTCCTCCAAATTGCGCTTTTCCACCTAATGGTTGCTGTGTAATTAATGAATAAGGACCTATAGAACGTTGATGAATTTTATCATCAACCATATGGTTTAATTTTAATATATAATTAAAGCCAACAGTCACTTTTTGATCAAATTTTTCACCTGTTCTTCCATCATAAAGAGTAAGCTTTCCATCTTCTGAATATCCAGCTCTTTTTAGTTCGCTTTTTATTTTCTCCTCTTTTACTCCATTTAAAGCTGGGCTAGCTACTTTATAGTTTAATTTTTTAGCTGCCAAGCCTAAATGGGTTTCTAAAATTTGACCTAAATTCATTCTAGAAACAACCCCTAATGGTGAAAGTAAAATATCAATTGGAGTTCCATCTTCTAAATAAGGCATATCTTCTACTGGCACTACTTTTGAAACAACGCCCTTATTCCCATGTCTTCCAGACATTTTATCTCCAACTTGAATCTTTCTTAAATTAGCTATAGTAACTTGAATTGACTTTATTACTCCAGCCGCTAACTTATCCCCATTTTCTCTAGAAAAGACTTTAACATCAATAATTTTACCATGCTCTCCATGCTCTAAGTATAATGAAGAATCTCGCACATCTTTTGCTTTTTCACCAAAAATCGCTCGCAATAATTTTTCTTCTGCGCTTAATTCTGTTTCGCCCTTAGGGGTAATTTTCCCTACTAAAATATCGCCTGAAGAAACCTCTGCGCCAATTCTTGCAATTCCATTTTCATCTAAATTTTTCAATTTTTCCTCACTAATATTAGGAATATCAGTTGTTACTGTTTCAGGCCCTAATTTAGTGTCCCTTACTTCAACTGTAAAATCTTCAATATAAATAGAAGTATAAACATCATCTCTTACTAAACGTTGAGAAATTATTACAGCATCCTCATAATTATAACCTTCCCATGTCATATAAGCTACTAAAACATTGTTTCCTAAAGCTAGTTCACCTTGTCGCATAGCTGGACCATCTGCTAAAACATCTCCTTTTCTAATTTTATCTCCTTTATTAATTAATGGCTTTTGGTTAATGCAAGTTGATGCATTTGATCTAAGATATTTATTTAAATTATAATTATCTATCTCTCCATTATCACGAGTTATCTCAATCTTATTACCTTGTAAAGCAGTCACTTTGCCGCCATTTCTAGCTATAACACTATGTCCAGAGTCCAAAGCTGCTCTTAATTCCATTCCTGTTCCTACAATAGGAGATTCTGGCTTTATTAAAGGAATTGCTTGACGTTGCATATTTGATCCCATTAAAGCTCTTATTCCATCATCATGTTCAAGAAATGGTATTAAAGAAGTTGCAACACTAATAATCTGATTAGGGGCTACTGCCATAAAATCAATCTTTTCAACATTTTCAATTGAAGCTGTGCCTTTTTCTCTTACATCTGCTCTTTTATTGATAAAATATCCATCCTTATCAATAGGAGTTGTTGCAATAGTTGTTATATATTTTTCTTCTTCAAAAGCGTCTAAATATACAATTTCATTAGTAACTATTGGCTTAATAGGAATTGTTTTTAATTCTTTAATTTTTTCTAATTTTTTAGCTTTTTCTTTATTTATTATCTCACCAGCTTTCATTATAACTTTTTGCTTTTTTAAGCCCTTTGATTTAATAATTAAATTCTCTCTTAATATTTTTCCTTGAGTAAGCTTTGCCTTATTTTCAATATCATGTAAAACGCGGCGATAAGGAGCTTCAATAAATCCATACTCATTGATCCTGGCATAAGTTGCTAAATGGCCAACTAATCCAATATTAGGCCCTTCTGGTGTAGATATAGGACAAATCCTGCTATAATGGCTTGAATGGACATCACGAACATCAAAGCCAGCCCTTTCTCTTGTTAGGCCTCCTGGGCCCATAGCGCTAAATCTTCTTTTATGTTCTAATTCTGCTAGAGGATTTGTTTGATCCATAAATTGAGAAAGTTGAAATGACATAAAAAATTCTCTTATTATGCCAATCACTGGCCTAGCATTAATTAGTTTATTTGGCGTAAGAATATTAGGGTCTAAAGTGCTCATTCTGTCTCTAACAATTCTATTCATCCTTGCTAATCCTACTCTAAGTTTATTCTGAACTAATTCGCCTACAGCTCTAATTCTTCTATTGCCTAAATGATCAATGTCGTCTGGATTTTCTTGGCTATTATTTAAACGAATAATTTCTGAAATAATAGCTACTAAATCCTCTTTATTAAAAATTCTATTTTCCTTTGTGTTAGGAATATTTAAATTAAATCTTTTATTTATTTTATACCTCCCTACTCTGCCAAAGTCATAACGGTCAAATCTAAAAAACATTGCATAAATTAGTTGTTCTGCATTGTCTGGAGTGGCTAAATCTCCTGGACGAATTCTTTTATAAACTTCAATTAGCCCCTCATCTTTATTATGCGCGCTATCTCTGCTTAATGTTGCCTCAATATAGTGATGCTCCTTGTCTGTGTCAACATCTTTAAATAAATTTATAATTTCATCATCTGTTTCATAACCAAAAGCTCTTAATAATGAAGTAACAACTATTTTTCTTTTTCTGTCAATTCTCACCCATATTACATCATTTTGATCTGTTTCAAACTCTAACCAAGCTCCTCTGTTAGGAATAATTTTTGCTCCATAATAATTACGATTATAAATATTCTGACTATTAAAAAAGACTCCAGCTGATCTAATCAACTGGGGAACAATCACTCTTTCTATTCCATTAACAATAAAAGTTCCTCTTTCTGTCATTAAAGGAAAATCACCTAAAAATATTTCTTGAGAAATTTCTTTACCTATTTTTTTATTAATTAATTTTGCCTCTACTCTTAATGGCGCTTCATAAGTAATATTTTTGAATTTACTTGCTGTTTCATCAAACTTTGGTTCGTCTAAATAATAGTCCAAAAAATAAAGCTCTAAACTGCGATTTATAAAATCCTTTACAGGAGAAATCTCATCAAACAATTCTCTAAGGCCCTTTTGCATAAACCATTGATAAGATTTTTTTTGAGTTTCAATTAAATCTGGAAATTCCATAATTGGCTTTTGCCCACCTAAATTTTTTCTTTTGTTTTGAATAGTAGAAAAATGCATAAATAATAACAAAAAATCTCGTTTTTTTATTAAACGAGTTAATTATTTTTTATAAAAACTATATATTTTGCATTTAATTTTAATAAGCTTACTAACTTGAGATAGATTCTAAAAATCATTAAAAACTCAAATTAGATATGCAATAAAATAGTATTTATTAGGATTATAAACTACATTTTAAATTTTGTCAAGTTTTTAGCAAGAAATGATGATTTGTCTTTAGTCAACTATATGTGTTATGTGGAATAAAACTAGCTTCAAATGCCCAATCATTGCATTGCTTAATTTGCCTTGGAGTTAAAATTCCAGCTTTTCTAAGCAATTCTTGTTCTTTAAAAATATTTGTTCTATACATTTCAGGTCCATCTGTATTGATGGTAAATTTTATATTATTATCTAAATAAGTTTTAATAATTTTCCCCATTTCTGTTAAATTCTTAACTTTACTATTTCTTAAATTTGAACTTACACATGTTTCTAAAACAATATCATTTTTTACAATTTGCTTCATTAAATTTTTATCTTTAACGCATAACAATCCATGGCCAATGCGATCAGGATTGATTTCATTTACAATATAGCGCATTTCTGCTAAACTTCCTTCTTCTCCAGTATGAATAGTTGTGCCAAGTCCATAATTTTTAGCTTTATCAAATAAACTCTTATAATCTCTTATATTAAAATCTCTTTTTTGTGGCCCTGCTAAGTCAATACCAATAACACCACGATTTTTATATTTAATAGCTTTTTCTAAAATTATTTTATTTTCTCTTAAAGATAATGTTCTGTCCATCATTAAAATAATACCAGCTTTAACTTTTGGATATTCTAACACTGCTTCATCCATGCCTCTTACAGCTGCCATAATAATATGGTCTAAATCTTTCTTTCCTTTATGATTTCTAAACATTGGATTAAAACGTAATTCTTGAAGAACTAAATTGCATTTACGATAACCTCCGCCTATAATTGATTTTACTGACATTTCTACAGCATAAGGAGATGACTGGATTAACTCTGTCCAATAATAAAATCTATTATGCAATTCTTTAATATTTTTATTCTTTTCATTCTCGTCAATGGTAACTAAATCTTCAAAATCCCAATAATCTTTACTTGGCAATTTAATACCCTGATAATGAGCGAGGCTCCATAAAATAGGCGGATCAACTGCTCCACCTAAATGAGTATGCAGTTCAGCTCTTGGAATGCTAATTCTTTTCATATAAATTTAACTCTTAAAAATTACAGTATGTGGCTGAGATTCAGCTCTTCCAGCAGAAGTAATTTGAATAAAATGCGCTTGCTTTGGCATTTGGCTAATATTTTTTGCTCCAATATATCCCATACCAGCTTTTAATCCGCCTACTAATTGGTAAATCACTTCGCCGACTTTTCCTTTATAAGGTAATATACCCTTTATCCCTTCTGGAACATATTTTTTAGCTCCTTCTTGAAAATATCTATCAGCGCTTTTATTTTTATTCATTGCGCCCAAAGAACCCATGCCTCTATATACCTTATAGTCCTTGTCCTGAATCTTTATTCTTTTTCCTGGCGCTTCTTCTGTGCCAGCTAATAATGATCCTAACATTACTGCTTGCGCTCCAGCTGCTAATGATTTTACAATATCACCACTATATCTTATTCCACCATCTGCGATTACAGGAACATTTTTAGTTTTTGCAATTTTTACAACATCCATAATGGCTGTTAATTGAGGAACGCCAATTCCTGCTACTAATCTTGTTGTGCATATTGAGCCAGGCCCTATTCCAACTTTTATTCCATCTACAAAATTTATTAAGTCTTTAGCAGCTTGAGCAGTGGCAATATTTCCTACAATTAACTCTGCTTTTCCAATTATTTTTTTAATTTTTTTAGCATCTTCTATTACTTGAATATTGTGAGCATGAGCGCAGTCTATAAAAATAATATCAACACCAGCTTTGCTTAATATCTTTGCTCGCTTAATATCATGAGGGCCTACAGCAGCGCCTATTAATAATTTTTTACCTGAATAAGTAAACTTTTCTTTTTTAACATTTTCTACCATTTCTAATTGTTCTTCAATTTCGCAATTTCTATGCAGCACACCTAAACCTCCTAACTTGCCAACTGCAATTGCCATATCGCTTTCTGTCACAGTATCCATTGCAGCTGAAATTATTGGAATATCAAGTTTTATTCTTTTTGTTAAATTTGTTTGAATATTTGCTTGGCTTGGTATTATTGAAGATTTCATTGGCTCAAGCAAAACATCATCAAATGTTAAACCTAATCTAATTTCTTTTTTTGTATAATTCATAAGTATTTCTTAAAGCTGCTATTACTGTGATTGGCCCAACCCCGCCTGGAACTGGTGTAATCCAGCTAGCTATTTTTTTTGCTTTTGCAAAATCAACATCTCCTATAATTTTATTATTCATTTTATTTATTCCAACATCTATAATTATAGCATTGTTCTTTATCATTTTTGATTTTATAATTTTAGATTTTCCTATTAAGCTAATTAAAATGTCAGCTCTATGTACTTCTTCTTGCCAATTATTAGTTTTTAAATTAACAATTTTAACTATACAATCTTTTTTTTCTAATAAAAATTTTAATAGTTTTGTAAAATTTTCATTTTTCCCAAATATCACTACTATCTTATTTTTTATTTTTCTATCTGTTTTCTTAATAAGCTCAAATATTGCAACTATAGTTGGTGGAATAATTGCTTGTTCATTATTATATATTTTTTTAAAATTAAGCTGGCTTAATCCTTCAACATCTTTTTCAAGAATAATTGATTTTATGATTTTATCAGTTTTATAATTTTTAGGCAAGGGCAATTGAAGAATAATTCCATTTGTTTGGCTATCTTTATTTAATATTTTTATTCTTTTTAAGATTTCATCTTCACTAAAATTTTTATAATATAAAAATTTAAAAAAATTAAATCCAATTTCTTGAGATAGCTTTTCTAAATTATTAGTATAAATTTTGCTTGCATTGTCTTTGCCAATTAAAATAACAGCTAAGCCTGGCTTATGGTTTAACTTATATATTTTTTGTTTTAATTGTTTTTTTATTTTATCAGCAATTTTATTGCCATTTAATATTTTAGCTATCATTTTTAATTATACTAACACAATAAAGGAGCTTAGCTTATTTAGCAATTCCTCTATTTTAAACTATCTACTCACTAATGTTTTTAAAATAAAATAAACTAAAGTATAACTAGTAAAAATTATCACTAAACCTATTGTTGCCCAAATTAAAATATTTTTACCCTTTGTTACACTTTCAACGTTTCCACTAGCAGTCATCCAAACAAACCCGCCATAAATAAAAATAACAAGAGCTAATGAACCAACCAATCCTAAAATCGCTTTAATAACTAAACCAATAAGAACGCGAGGATCAGCATTATTTAGTCCAAGTGGATTATCAAGATGAGTTAAATTATCTTCTGCAACTCCTGAGCCTCCAGAATGTTGAGCTAAAATAGAATTGCCAGAAAATATAAAAACGCTAATTAAAGCAATTATTAATATTAATTTCTTGTAGTTTTTATTCATATAACATATTATAACTATTAAAAATAAAAAAGGCAAACTTTTATAAGCTTGCCAAAATATCTAATTTTCATTAGTTTATTCGCCATACTTTCAATATTATAACCTTCTTCCCTCCTCCTTCTACCTTTTTTACAGCTATTTTAAAAATAACTGATTTTTTATTTGGAAATCTTATAAACTTTTTTCTTCCATTAAAAGTGTATTTCTCTCCATCCCAGAACCAAATCTCCCAATTATCAGCAGTTGGAGACCATATATCATAATAATGGCCAGGAGGAATTTTTATCCAATCAGTCATTTCTCCAGCTGATAATTTAATTTTATATGTGCCAGTTCTTTTTTCAATATAATCATAACTATAATTACCTGGCACAAAATATGTTTTCTGTTTATTTTTCTTTTTTGCAATTATCGCCTTCTCTATTCCTTGTAGTGTGGAATATTTTGGAGCAATAGCTGATAGTGCCAATAGTATTCCAGCAATTATAGCAAGTAAAAGCCATGAATGTTTTATTGGCTCCATGTTTATACTTTCGCCTGATATGAATTTTGTTAAAATCATACCAAGTATGAACAGCCAGAATAAAACAAACCAAATATCAGTTGGCGTCCATTTTTTAATTGAAAACTCTATGCCAAAAAAGTTTAGAACCAATATAGATGAAACTATTAATCCTATAAATGTTACTACAATTAAGAAGAATGAAAAAAATTGAGGTTGAAAATAGCCTTTTTCTTCTTTTTTTTCCTTATCCTTTCTGTCGCCACTATTAATTCTTGCTATTAGCAGAATTACTGCTGCTATTATTGCAAGAACTAATAATATATACCTTATAATTTCTACCATGATTCTCCTCCTATTTTAATTATCATAGGCTTTAACATCTCATAAGCCTCTATCATAATAAAAATAATTAGCAGGAACAATACCAATAACATAGTGCTCCTAATAACTATCTTCTCCCAATCCATCATTGGGGTCTCTCCTCTTAGCATCTTTTCGTGGCTCCTCATCCTCTCTTTAACATAGAACAGTTCACTGTCTATGTCATTCAAGGTGCACAGGCCCCAAACTCCAAGTAAACAAAGAACAAACAAAATAAAATCAATTACTTTAATTACTTTACTACCAAAAAGCCAAAATGCCAAGGATATCACTAAGATAATAAATATAATATGCTTATAATATCTATAAACATATTTGCCATATATCTCTTTAATCTTTTTTATCTTTTTCATTTTTTCCCTCTTTTTTGCCAGCTGTAAATTTGGCAATTTCTTTTAAAACATCAGGAACATTAGAATTAGAAGAATTTATCTGAGGCCATTGATAAATATATTTTCCTTCTTTAGGCATTTTTTCAAGTGCCTCAAATTGTCGCCAATTAACAGCTGCCTTAATCGCTTCTTGCTTAGCATCGTTGCCACAAAATCCATTGACAATATTCTTTATGTATTTTTCCTTTCCTATGCCCTTTAACTCAAGAGCCTTTTTCTCGCCATTTGCTCTTTCTATTAACGCTAAAGCGTCTAAATGAGCCTCAATCTGCTTTCCTAAAGCATCTTCTATTTCAGGATTTGCTGTTTCAAGCTCCCCAACTGTTATATCAATAGCGAACAACCCCCATTGATCTAAAAATAGCTTTTGAGCTATTTTATCTGAGTCTCTTTCTTCTCCTATCTTTTCTGCTCCAAGTACTTCTTTTCTTAGAGCGTTATTTGACTCAGTTCTGATATTAGGATTTACATTTGCTATTCCATCTTTTATCTTTCTCTTAATGTCATCAATACTACCAACATTATCTACATTTTCTTTGTATACAAAAAAAGAAAACCTGCCAATTACATCTCTCCATCTTGGAAAGATTTGGTCTTTTATTGCTTTGTTAACATGCCTCACAGAAAACAGAAATTTTATTGGATCTTTGACAATATAATACAATGTCAAAGATGTCCTAATTTCTATATTATCTGCTGACTTATAGCAAGGAACTCCGTTAGTAGGATCATACTCTGATTCTTCAGCAGGTATGATCTTATCGTCCTTTTTAACCATCTTCGGCTCTTTTGGCGAGTACTTTACAACTTGAACCGCCAAGTCAACTGAATGTAGAGGATTCATAGTGTTTTCTTGGTCCTCTGGAGTTTTATACCACTCATAAACCTCATAACCTCTCCAAGGAGGTCCCATATAATATAATCCGCCTTCTTTTCCAAGATAAAACTGATTAAAATTCTGTTTTTTATATAGCTTTTCAAATTCTATTTTTTGTTCTTCTGATACAGCAAAAACAGCTGTGTCTAATTTTTTATCTCTCATTATTACTATCATTGTATTATGCGGTACCCTCACATAAAACTTTCCAATATTGCCAAGCGATCTTTTAATTGCTTGCACCTTAATATTCATCCCAAAAATCTCTCCTGCCAATATTATTATTAAAACAACAAACAAATACTCCATTTTCTTTTCCTCCTCTATTTTATTTTATTGTCTTATTTAATTTTTAAAGATCAATATTTAGTAATAGTTAAAAATAGCACAAATTTATAAAATTGTCAAAAGATCTTGAAAAATTCTTTAAACAAACTACTATACAATGAACACCAAAGCAAGTAGAGCATTGCTTTCTTTAATGTTCTATTTTATGCATTACGCAAGAAACATTGTTTAAATGATTTTTCAATTATAAAAAACTAAGTCGCTATATAGCAACTTAGTTTATTAATAATAGTTAAAAATAAAAAAATAGTCTGATATTAATCAGGCTATTTTTTTAAGTCTGTATATGTTTACTTTTCATTTGCGCCCCAAAAGCCTAAAACAGCTACAACTGAGCCAACAATTAAATAATTCCAAAGATTACCAGAATCTCCTAATGTTTTAACAATAAAAGCAGAAATAATTAACCAAATGCCGAGTAATCCGTTGACAATTGATTGCCACTTCATATTTTTCTTATTTAATTATGAATCTTACTTGAATATATAATCTTTATGTTCAAACAGAATTAGATTGCATAATTAAATATTATTAAATTTATTCTTCAGACATTATAATAAAATTTAATATAATGCCTGCTCGACCTTTTTTATAACTGCTAACCGCTTTTTTAAAGCGACATTAGTTGTTAATTTATTTTAAAAATTTATCTAATAAACTTAAATAATTTTTAATATTTTTTTGGTTTAACCTGTAAAAAATTTTCGCGCCCTGTCTTTCAGATAAAATCAGTTTAAAGTCTTTTAAAACTCTTAAATGATGTGAGGTTAAATTTTGCGGTAAGCATAAAGATTTCCAAATATGATAAACACATTTTTTATCATCTCTTAAAATACATAAAATTTTAAAGCGATGTCTTTCAGAAATTATCTTTAAAAAATTTATTATCTTTTCTATGTCTTTATTTAACTTATCTCTTGATTGATTAACTGGCTGATTATTTTTCTGTTTCTTATTATTTATTTTCTTCATAAATTTATTATACCATAATTTTTTATTTTTCAAAAGTTTATATCAGCGCTTATTGATATAATAAGCTATTTAAAATTCAATGTCAATATCAATGTTAATTATATGTTTCTTCAATTTTTGCTTGACGTTTACATCTAAATAGATATAATATAAATATAATTACTAAGTAAAAAGAATTTATATTCTCAATAATAAGATTTATTAAATTAAAATATAAAAATATGAGTGGACATTCTAAATGGTCAACAATTAAACATCAAAAAGCTATCACTGATATACGCAAAGGAAAAATTTTTAGTAAAATGTCTCAACTAATAGCTATAGCAGCTAAGAATGGAGGAGAAAATCCAGAGTCTAATCCTAATCTAAGGCTAGCTATTGAAAAAGCTCACTCTCTTAATATGCCTAAAGAAAAAATAGAAAGAGCAATAAAAAGAGGAGTAGGAAAACTTGAAGGTGAAAAAATTGAAGAAGTAGTCTATGAAGCTTATTGTCCATTTGGCATAGCTTTAATAATTAAAACTATTACTGATAATAAAAATAGAACTTTGTCTGAAATAAGGCATATCTTATCAAAACATCAAGCTAAATTAGCTAAATCTGGAAGCGTTAAATATTTATTTGAAAAAAAAGAAGATAGATGGATAGCTAAATATCCAATAAATATCAGTAAGGAAAATAAAGAACAATTAAAAAAACTTTTTGATGAATTATCTGAACAAAATGATGTTCAAGAAATGTTTAACAATCTTGAATAAATAATAAATAAATTATGATAATACTTGGAATTGATCCTGGAACAACAATAATCGGTTATGGTATAATTAAGAAAAGTTCAGGCAAAATAATTCCTATTGATTATGGTTGCATAAGAACAGAATCTAAATTATTGCAAAGTGAGCAATTAAAAATAATTTATCAAGAAATAAAAAAAATAATTAAAAAATATAAGCCAAATAGAGTATCTATTGAAAAAATATTTTTTTCAAAAAATTTAAAAACAGCTATAAGTGTAAGCCAAGCAAGGGGCGTGATTTTATTAGCAGCTGCTGAAATGAAAATTAAGATTTATGAATTTACTCCATTACAAGTCAAACAAGCAGTGAGTAATTATGGCAAGGCCCAAAAAAAACAAGTCCAGAAAATGGTAAAACTTTTATTAGGTTTAGACAAAATTCCAGAACCAGATGATGTAGCTGATGCTTTAGCAATTGCTATATGCGCAAGTAATAAATTTATAGAATAATCTAAATATTATAGCTAATTGATTGGCTTATTTTTTTATATAATTTATGTTTGAAAAATTAAAAATTGTCTCTATAAGTTCTGAAGTTTCTCCTTTTTCTAAAACAGGTGGGCTGGCTGATGTTGCTAGAAGTTTGCCAATGGCTTTAAAAAAATTAGGCAATGATGTGACTATAATTACTCCGCTTTATGGGAAAATAATTGATAAAGAAAAATATAATCTTAGAAAAATTGTAAAAAATATACATCTCTACACAAGTAAAACACATCAAACTAACATAAAGATAAATATTTGGCAAGGCTTTTTAGAAAAAGATTTACCAATTTATTTTATTGAAAATGAAAAATATTTTTCTAGACGAAAAACAATCTATGGTTCTAAGCATGAAAATTTAAGATTTTATTTATTTGATTTATCTGCATTAAAATTGCTTTCATATTTAAAAATCAAAGCTGATATTATCCAGTGTCATGATTGGCATACTGGTTTAATCCCCTATCTTCTTAAAAGAGAGTTTAAATATAGCGATACATTGAAAAATACTGCTACTGTTTTTACAATACATAATTTAGCTTTTCAAATGGGTAGAAATTGGTGGCAAGTGCCTCTTGAAAAAAAGGATTATGGAAGAAATAAACTTCCTCACTTTGATAGTTCTGACTTAGAATATATAAATTTTGCCAAACGAGGTATTATAAACGCAGATATTATAAATACTGTGAGTGAGCATTACAGAGAGGAAATAATGACCAAAAAATTTGGCCAAGATTTGCATAGAATATTGCAAAATCGTCAAGATAAATTATTTGGCATTATCAATGGCATTGACTATCATGCCTATAATCCTGAAAAAGATCCTGGTTTGGTGAAAAAATTTAATTGGCAAACTCATCAAGAAGGAAAATTAATTTGTAAAAAATCTTTACAAAAATTATTTAATCTACCCCAGAAAGAAAAAACACCACTTATAGTTGCTACTTCAAGAATTGCTTTTCAAAAAGGATTTGAATTGTTAATAAATGCCTTAGATCTTATAATGTCTCTTGATTTACAATTGATTATTATGGGAGATGGCGACAGAAACTATATCCACCAAATTAAAAAAATCCAGAAAAAAAATCCAGAAAAATTAGTCCTATCCCCTTTTAAGCAAAAATATGAAACATCTCTATACGCTGGAGGAGATATTTTTCTTTTACCATCGCACCATGAACCATGTGGCATAAATCAACTAATAGCTATGCGCTATGGATGTATCCCAGTAGTAAGAGGAATTGGAGGCCTTTATGATACTGTTTCAGATTACAATGCCCTTAATGGCAAGGGAAATGGATTTACTTTTAAAAAATTTGAAGTAATTTCATTATATGCTGTAATTATTAAAGCTATTGAAAATTACAAACATCAAAATAGTTGGAATAAATTGATTGACAAAGTAATGCAACAATCTTATTCTTGGAAAATTCCAGCTCAAAAATATGTTCAATTATTTAAAAAAGCTATAAAAAATCATTCTATGCTAAAATAATAAAATATTTCTTGCTTTTCTCATAATTGCATTTATTTTTCATTATGTCCTTTATTGTTCCATTATCCTTAACAAATGGACTACCTTAATACTAAAATTTGCTATTCCAAGCAAAGAACTAAGCAATAAATCACTTAAAAAAATGCGCTTTTATCAATAGGCAGGTCTTAGAAAGGAGCTAAACTAGTTCAAGATCTCCAAGAATCTTAATTC
This sequence comes from bacterium, assembly GCA_027007465.1. Taxonomy (GTDB): domain Bacteria; phylum Patescibacteriota; class Patescibacteriia; order Patescibacteriales; family JALTFF01; genus JALTFF01. The sequence goes on from JALTFF010000008.1 coordinate 13,430, forward strand.
ATTTTTTACATAAAATCAGCTTTTCAATATTCTATGTTATGTATTGCGTATTATAATTTTTTATAAATAAAAAAATATGAAATGGATAAATTTTTTACATTTTTACTTGCCGCCAACTTCTTCAGAAGAAATAGTTAAAAAAGTTGCTAAAGAAAGTTATAGTTTTTTAAATAATACTTATTTAAATAATAAAAA
>JALTFF010000009.1 GCA_027007465.1 bacterium
CCCAATCCAACTTCTCCAATAATAACTGTATCATTTTTAATTGCTTTATTTTTAAAAGATGAAATAATAGCTGCGCAAATAGCTAAATCAAGCGCTGTTTCTTTTACTTTTAACCCGCCTACAATATTAAGATGAACATCTTGATTTATCAGATTAATACCTGCTCTTTTGGTCAAAATCGTTATTAAAATTTGCAATCTATTTAAATCATACCCAGATGTTCTTCTTTGTGGATAACCAAAAGCAGTCTTACTTACTAATGCTTGCGCTTCTAATAAAAACGGTCTTGTGCCTTCAATAATACAACTTATCGCGCTTCCTGGAATATAATGCTTTAAATTTTTTAAAAAAAACAATGAAGGATTAACAACTTCTTTAAAGCCATTATTTGTCATCTCAAGAATGCCAACTTCATTGATTGAACCAAAACGATTCTTGCTTGTTCTTAAAATAGAATAATCCTGATGAGTATTATTTTCTAAATAAACAACAGTATCAACTAAATGTTCTAATGATTTTGGGCCTGCTAAAAATCCATCTTTTGTAATATGGCCAATAATAATAATCGGGATATTATCCTTTTTAGCTGTTTCTATTAGTTTGCTAGTGCAAACTTTAATTTGATTAATACTTCCTTGCTCAGAAGGTAATTCTGAACTATAAACTGTTTGAATAGAATCAATTACAACTAATTGAGGCTTTTCTTTTTCAATAGTAGCGCAAATTTTTTCAATATTTGTTTCATTAAGAAAGTCAATATTTTTAAAATCTATTTTTAATCTATCAATTCTTGATTTAACTTGCTGAGCTGATTCTTCTCCAGAAACTATAAGATAATTGCCAATCTTGATAGATTTCTTATTTTGTTCTTGTTTTGTTAATATGTTATTATATTTATTAATATTATCTACTATTTGCAAAACCAATGTTGACTTGCCAATACCTGGTTCACCCCCTAAGAGAATTACAGCACCTTGAACAATCCCACCACCTAAAACGCGATCTATCTCTTTGATATTAGTTTTTATTCTTTGCAAATTGCTATTTTTTACTTTTTCAAAATTAATGACTTCAACAGCTTTAGTATGATTATTTTTTTTAAAATTATATTTTGAATCTTGGATTTCTTCTGATTTTACTAATGTCCCCCATGCTCCACATTCACTACAACGACCAGACCATTTTGAAAATTGCGCGCCGCAATGACTACAAATGTATAATTCATTTAAAGACATAATTTTAGATTTTAATATCTATTCTAACAAAGCAAGCAAATCTCTTAAACACACTTAATATGCTATGTGTTATGTGTTATGTTAAATTATTCTCACTATCAAACTTTGCTTTAATTTATTTTATTTGGTATAATATAAATTAAATAACTATTACTTAATAATTTTAATTTATTGTATCATATTATTATGAGTTTATTCAACTTATTTAATAATGAATACTCAGATTATTTAGGTGTTGATATAGGAACGTTTTCTATAAAGGTTGTTCAATTGTCAAGAAAAGGCAAGTATCCAAAACTTGTTACTTATGGATATAGCAATGCTATTAAAAAAAATAAAGATGAGTTAGGTAAAAAAAAGGATATTCTTGAAAAAATTGAAGTATTTAAAAAAATAGCTTATAAAGCAGGAGTTACTACTACAAAAGTAATATCTGCATTGCCAAGTTTTTCTGTTTTTTCTTCTATTATTAATTTAACTGATGTATCAGAAAAAGATCTTGACTCAGCTATAAGATGGGAGGCTAAAAAAGTAATTCCTGTAGATGTTAGCCAAATGATTTTAGATTGGAAAATTTTAAAGAAGAGTAAAGTTGATAAAACAACCAATGAAAATAATACAGGTATTATAAAAAAATCAAAAAAACAAAATAATTTAAGAATATTATTAACAGCAGCTCCTAAAAAATTAGTTCAAAATTATGTTGATATTTTTAATAATTCTGGATTTAGTTTAATTAGCTTGGAGACAGAAACATTTTCTTTAATTAGATCTTTAATAGGCCAAGATAAATCTCAAATAATGATTGTTGAAATTGGAGCTGTAAATACTGACATCACAATTGTTAAGGACTCTTTGCCAATATTATCAAGAAGCATAGATGTCGGCGGCTTTACTATTACTAAGGAAATTTCTAGAATATTTAATGTAAGTTTAGAAAGAGCAGAGCAGTTTAAATATGATTTTTCACTTTCACTTTTTGGAAGCTCTGAACAACAAACAATCCCTAAAATTATTAAACAAACAATAGAGCCAATATTAAATGAAATAAAATATACATTTAAAATTTATCAGACTCAAGATGATAGAAATGTTGAAAAAATTATTCTTTCTGGTGGAAGCGCGCTAATTGGAAATTTTGTTGATTATTTAAGCTCTGCTTTAAATAAAAATGTATATATTGGAAACCCTTGGTCAAGTATAATTTATCCAAAAGAATTAGAACCTGTTTTAAACGAAATAGGTCCAAAATTCTCAGTAGCTATTGGCTTGGCATTAAGAGAAATGGATTGATTATAAATTTTATGATAAAATAAATATAGCATACTTCTTAAGATAAATTATTTTATGTTTAAAATAAATTTATTACCAAATGAGTTAAGGAAAATAGAAAAAGAAGAAGAAATGCATCATAAAGATAAGGAAGAAGTTATTGTTTTAAAAAAACCAGAAAAAGAACAAAGCCATTTTTCTAATTGGAAAATTAATTTTAATAAGTTAAAACAACTATTTAAAAAACCTAAAAAAACACTGCCTGAAAATCATAAATTTATAAAAGATTACTCTGAATTAGCTAAAACAAAAAATCATGATAAAGCTTCACAAAATATAAAATATGCTAAAAATATAAGGCAGGAAGTTTATCAAGAAATTCAAAATGAGGAAAACAAAGAAAAAGACAAAAAAATGCAAGAGCAAAAACAAGAACAAGAACAAAAAAAAGAACAACAAAAAAAGGAAAAAGAAAAAAAGCAAGCTTTAAAGCAAGCAGATATAATAATGGAAAAAGAAAAAATAAAAAAAGCAAAAGAATTAAAACAAGCTGAAAAGTCAAATGAACAAGAACAAGAACAAAGGCAAGAAGAGCAAGAAGAGCAAGAAGAAGAAAAAGAGCAAGAATCTAAAATGCTAAATAACTATCCAAAGGCAAAAATACCAAAGATGAATTTAATAAAACAAAATGTTATTGTTTATTTTAATTTTTCTAAAATAATATACTCCTTTTTATTAGTAGCTGTCATATCTTCAATAATAATAGGGCTAATCTATGGTGGAATCTATTTGATAAAAATGGAAAAAGTAAAGGAAACTAAAAAATTCCAATTTCAAATAAATAAAATAGACAGAGAAATAGCTTTTTTAGAAAAACAATTGCCAGAAATAATTGAATTTCAAAAAAAATTAAAAGATAGGGAAACTCTTTTAAAAAATCATATATACTGGACTCCTTTTTTTGAACAAATAGAAAAATACACTCTTCCTAATGTTTATTATTCTGGGTTAAATGTAAACACTAGCGGACAAATAAATTTATCAGCTATCACTGATAATTATGATTCTATTAATAAACAAATTACTGTTTTTAATAATGCTAAAAATTTCATCAAAGAAGCAAGGATAAACTCTGCTTCTATAACATTAGTAAATAAAAAACAAGAAGTAGGGAAAAAAGAAGTAGAAAAATCATATGTTAAATTTGAGGTTTTTCTAAAATTAAATAAAGATATTTTTCATAGTTTTTAATTTAAAATAATATGAATTCAATGCAAAATAGAATAAGAAATAGTTTAGTTCTATTTTTACAAAAACATTTTACTTCTTTATTAGTATTATTTAGTGGCTTAATTTTATTATTAGGATTTTTTTTCATAATAAAACCATTTTATAATAAAAATGGAAGAAGTATTGATCAAAGAAAATTCAGCAAAATATATGCTTATAAAAAGCAATACAGGGATAATTTAAAAAAATTAATTATAAATTATAATAAAATAAGCACTGAAAAAAAACTAAAATTAGATTTAATTCTTCCTAATAGCAAAAGAATAAAAAATCTCTTTTCTGAATTTGAAATAATGGCTAAAAAAAGAGGAATTATTTTATCTTCTATTAGCTTTAGTCAAGCAAAAAATAAAAGCAAGATAGAACTACTAAAAGAATTAACGCAAAAAAATAAGAATAGTAAAACAAATTCAAAACCAACATTACCATTAGACATAAAAACCATCAATATTAAAGTTGAGTTAGCAGGAGTTAATTATAATAT
>JALTFF010000010.1 GCA_027007465.1 bacterium
TGGGACTTGGGGTAAAACACCTTATATTATAACTGGTGGGGGTGGCGCTGAATTAGCAGGGACTGATCCAAAGCATTATTTTTATCATTACATTAAAGTAAACGTTAATGGTAACTCTGTAAATTATAATGTTATCAAATTAAAAAGTCCTGATTTTGAGTTATTGGATAGATTGACTCATGATGCTTGGATATACATATATGCCTTTTTTGCAGTCCATTTTATTGATACATTGTTAATATTTACTTTAGCTTATTTAGGCATTTATATCATTTTTATAAAGTGGAATGGAATAGTTAAAAAAATTAAAAAATAAGAAATTTTGAAAAATGAAATTCACCCATAACTTCTCTTTTATTTTTCAAGTTAGGAAAAAATTAAATTTTCTAATAATAATGAAAAAAATCTCTCTGCAAGATAATAATAAGAACAAAAAAATAACTTGCTTCGTTTCACTCCACACCCTGTTGCTCTTGCTTCACTGCATTACGCTCGAGTCATATAATAAGTAATATAATCGGCTTCGGTGGGAAATTATAAATACTAACAAATTTAAGTTGTAATTTGGGTTAAAAATATAAAATTTAATAAAAAACTCGTTTCAGTTCATATTGTTGAAACGAGCAATCAAATTTGCATTTAAGATTGAAAAGTCAATTCTGGTCGCAGTTGTTGAACGCCGTTCAAACTTTCTTTGAACAGCAATATGCTCCTGCTGTGCTCCGTAGTCAGCTTTGCTGTACTACTGAGGTCAAGGCGCTGAGCGAGCCTTTCTTTGCGTCTCAAAAATCAGAAAGTCAATTTTGGTCGGGGTGCCGAGACTTGAACTCGAACTAAATCCTCCCAAAGGACTCGTGCTACCATTACACTACACCCCGATAAAACATTAAATATATAATTTATCAATTCAATATTTATTTCTAAACTTGTTTGTATGTTATTAATTTTGTAAAATCAGACTTATTTGCAAAGCTCTATACTTTTACATATATAAAGATTAATTTTTCACTAACAAGTTTTTGTGCCGAGGGTGAGAATTGAACTCACGACACAAGGATTTTCAGTCCTTTGCTCTACCACTGAGCTACCTCGGCTCAATTAAAATGTAGACTATTTTAACTTCTTTAAAAATTATATTAGCATTTATTTATAATAAAAACAACAGGGCTAAATTGAAAAACTTATCAAATCAGAATAGCACGCGCGTTGAGAATGAAAATAATCTATTAAAATTTATTAAAAACTATTAGCGAATATGAATACACTCAAAAGGAAATTAGCTTCTTTGCGCATACTAAAAATCTATCACTCTGAGCAAGCAAAACAAGATAAAAAGTTGATTTACTGCATAGATGTTAAAGCAACTAAGATATTATTTCTTGCCTTATTGCTTTGTGGACGATGCAGGGTTTGAACCTACGACCTCCTCGGTGTAAACGAGGCGCTCTACCACTGAGCTAAACGTCCTTATATTAAATTAAATAGGGTGAATAAATAAAACCCCCTATTATTGTTAATGCAAAAAGTAGCGGCGAGTGGGATTGAACCACTGACCTTAGCGTTATGAGTGCTACGCTCTAACCAACTGAGCTACGCCGCCTTTAATCTTAAGTGTGCGCGTAGGTAGATTTGAACTACCGACATCCACTTTATAAGAGTGGCGCTCTAACCACTGAGCTATACGCGCTTTTTGTATATATGTTATAATGCCACAGGCAGATTCTTATTTAATTTATCATAAAATTGCAAATAAAACAATTTATAATATTAATTCATCAAACCTTTGCTTTATTTCTTCAATAATTTTTTGTTCAGCTTCTAAAATATCTTCTATTCCTAATGAAAATTTAGCTATTTTTTTATCTCCTTGCGCATTAAATTTTTTACCAAGCCTAACTGCTTCAATATTTCCCACGCTATAAATTAAACCATATGTTTTATTTTCTTCTGGAAGTTGATAAATTAAAACAATTATTTCTATTTTAGGAATATTAATTATCAATTCATCAATTATATCAATTAAATTATCATTTCCTTTTGCTTGTGTTTTTATAAAATCAATTTTTGAAAGTGTTGACCAAACTAATTTATTATCTGCCTCAATATTAATTCTAGCCAATATTCTTCCCCAAAGTTTTAAGTTAGCAATTGTTTTGCTTCTATAAAGCTTTGAAATTATTTTTTCTCGCTCAGCTCCTAAATCAATAAGTTGAGCAGCTGTTTGTAGTGATTTTGGTGTTACTTTATTGGTTTTAAAACTATATGTTTCAGCAATTATGCCAGCTAATAAAAGGGTGGCTATTTTTTTGTCTAATAATTTTTCGTCATAGCTTTTAATTAAATCATAAACAATTTCAGATGTGGATGTAGCTGTGAGCTCTACAAGATTAATTTGTCCATAACCTTCATTTGCGCTATGATGATCAATATTAATAATTGGCAAATCATAAAAAAATTGAGTATTTTTATAATAGATATTGCCTAATGATTTTAAGTCAAGAGTGTTTATTGTAATAATTAAATCAAATTGATAATGGCTATTTGACGTAGTAACATCACTTTTGTCAAATTCTCCGTTTTCAGGAACAATAATAAAATTGAGTTTATCGTCTAAAAGTTCATAGCTTACTTTTTTTGCTTTTATCTGGCTTGTATTTAATGAAATTACAAACTTTTTAAGATTTGATATTTCTGGTTTAATGAGGTTAGCATCAATTAAAAAAGCAAATTTATCTGCTAAAACAAAATTATCACAAGCTATATTTGCTTTTTTATCTATTTTTTCAAGAAAATTTGCCATAGCTAAACCAGAGACTACAGTATCCAAGTCCCAATTTTTTTTAAAAACGATTAAGGTATTATTAGCTTGACTTATTTGTTGAAAAATTTGTTCTTGTAGATTAAGCATAATCAAATTATACTATCAATTATTTTTAAAAAAAGCAAGCCTTAAAAAATCGGAGATAAACTCCGATTTTTTGCTTTAAATTGTTTCTAACTAAGAGTTTAAAGTTTGTTATTAATTTTTTTTAAAACTTCTTTAATAAACTTTTCTTGGCTTGCTTGCCTTATTTTATTACTGCCCCTATCTCTAATGGATAATTTATTAGACTTTACTTCTTTGTCTCCTATAACTATTATATAGGGGATTTTTTCTTTAATTGCTTTGCGTATTTTATTGCCAACTGTTTCATCGCTTATATCAAGATTGCAACGAATATTATTGTCTCTTATTTTTTCAGCTATTTTTTTACAATATTTTTTGTGAGATGAACTAACAGAGATAATTTTAACTTGTATAGGGCAGAGCCAAACTGGAAAAGCGCCAGCATAATGTTCAATTAAAATACCTAAAAATCTTTCAAAAGAGCCTAATAAAGCCCTATGCAACATATAAGGTCTTTCTTTTTTGCCATTCTTATTTATAAAGCTCATATCAAAACGTTTTGGTAGATTAAAATCAAATTGCAATGTGGAGCATTGCCATTCCCTGCCTAGAACATCTTTAATTTTAAAATCTAACTTTGGACCATAAAAAGCAGCTTCTCCCTTTTCTTTAACATAATCTAATTTTTTCTCTTTAGCGATTTTTTCTAAAACTTTTTCAGTAAACTTCCATCCTTTATCATTCCCACTGTATTTTTTCTTATCTTTTGGATCTCTTACAGACAAAGAAACTTTATAATCCTTAAAACCAAAAGTGCTTAAAATATGAATAATAAAATCAATAACTCTTTTTAATTCTGCTTCTACTTGATTCTTAGAACAAATTATATGCGCGTCATCTTGAGTAAATCCTCTTACCCTTGTTAATCCAGATAATTCTCCTGATTTTTCATATCTATAAACAGTTCCAAATTCAGCCCATCTTAATGGCAAATCATTGTATGAACGTAATTTTGATTTATATAAAACAACATGAAAAGGACAATTCATTGGCTTTATTAAATATTCTTCTTTAACACCTGTTTTTTTGCCTTTTTGAACATCTTCTAATGATCTGCCTACTTCCATTGGCGGGAACATACTTTCATTATAAAAATTCCAATGGCCTGATTGTTCCCATAATTTTTTACTACCAATATGAGGGCTTCTTACTAATTGATAGCCATTTTTTAAATGCTCTTGATAGCAAAAATCCTCCATTATTCTCCAAATTAAAGCTCCGTT
>JALTFF010000011.1 GCA_027007465.1 bacterium
TTCGAAACTTTTCCACTTGACGCTTCAAATAACCGTAATGCTCCATTTCATGAAGCATTTTTAAAAGCATTCAAGAATAATCTTGAAGGCAAAGTTTCTGATGTACCATTTTTTATCAGTCTAAGCAGTTGGTTACACGGACTTAATACTACACTTGGGCAAACCTTTTTTGAAAGAGTGGCTCATACTCTATCTGATGGCGAAAAACGAGAATATACCTCTAAAAAATTAGGAAATTTAAAGATTTATCAATCGCAAAAAAATAAAATCAATGCGATAATGACCGAACTTTCCAATTCAGAGAGAAAGCCAAATTTAGAGCAAGAAAATAATGAAATATTTTCTGTAAATAGCGGAAATTTAATTAATGCGATTGATTTTTCCGCTGATGTATTTATTGAAGATAATAATTCAATTATTGCTATTGAACTAAAATCCGTAAAACCAAATTCTGGTGAGATGAAAGGCGAAAAACAAAAAATTTTAGAAGGTAAGGCTGCTCTTAAAAAAGCATTCCCAAATAAGGAAGTGTATTTTTATATGGGATTTCCCTTTGATCCTACAAGTAGTGCGAAAACTGGATATGATAAAACACACTTTTTAGACTCTATCATTAATATGACAAAATTTTTTGACCCAGCTGAAACATTAATAGCCAGCGAATTATGGGACAAATTATCTGGAGAAACAAAAACAATGGAGCAAATTTTAAAAATTATCAATGTAATTTCAACGCCGGATTTTATGGAAAAATTTCAATTTTTACAAAATAATTCCAATCGGGATAACCCGCGATATCAACAAATTTTAGCAGAATGGTTCTTGTTTTCAGAGATTGAACTTTTGCAAAAAGATTCTCAAATTCAAGAAATAATACGAACTGATAAAAAATTACAAAAAATATATCACCAACAAATATTCAAAGACGATGAATACAATTGGCAAAGAGCAAATGAGTTATCAAAAAATTGATAATAAAATAATGAGTTTTTGATTTTGGGTATTCTCCGTTATCCAACAGAACAAGCACCCCTTTAATTCTCCTCTACACAAAACCCAAAACAAAAAACAAATTTATAAATTATTGAATAAAAGCCTATCAAAATTAATTTAATTGAAAAATATTTTTTGAACTCACTCCACTTCGCTTAATGCAACTCTACGTTCTCATCATTTCAGTCGTCAAGGCATATAATACACAATATGAAGCATTAAAAAGCTTGATATATTAATTACCTAATAGGTATTTAATATAGAGAAAAAATCTTAACTCTTTTTCTATTTAAATTCTAAATTTAGTTTAATAGCTTGATTTTTTTGCAAAAATATGCTATAATATATAAAGTAAATACAAATAACAAAGTTTTAAATCCGAATAACAAAATTCAAAATTTGAAACAAATCTAAATGACCGAAACGACTATATGCAGGAATCCAAAATCCAAATGTCAAAATCCGAACATTAAAATCCGAAATTTCAAAAAATATAAAACAAAATATAAAAAATAAAAATAAAATGTTAAAACAAAAACAAAAAATAAAAAATTTATTATGGTATCTCTATGTTCCTATTTTTATAATTGTAATAGGAATTTTTTTATTCCCAAAAAGCGCTTATCTTTCTACAATCACTAGGGAAAAACTAATTGAGCTAACTAATAAAACTCGCCAAGAAAACAATCTTCCAATATTAAGAGTTAATGAAAAACTTAATAAAGCTGCTAGCAACAAAGCTAAAGATATTTTAAAATACAATAAATTTGCTCACAATTTTAATAATCGCAGATTTTCACAATGGATAAAAGATGTTAATTATGATTATTATATTGTGGGAGAAAATTTAGCTATTGATTTCGCTGATAGTGAATCAATTATGAAAGCTTGGTTAAACAGTCCAAGCCATAGAAAGAATATATTATCAAAACAATATACTGAGATTGGAATGTCTGTCCAAAAGGGAAATTATAAAGGAAATCCCACTATAGTTGTTGCTCAATTATTTGGCAGACCTAGTAAACAAGAGTTATCTTCAATGGCTTTATTAGAAGCAAATTCTAAAAAATATAATTTAGAAATAAAAAAACAAAAACTAAACACTTCTCCAGCATTAGTAATAGCCAATATACAAAATAAATCTGGTAATAACTTAACAACAAAAAATCCGTTACTAAGAGAAATAGATAAATTTTTAAATATAAAGCAGTTTATTTTAATATATACAGCCCAAATTTTCTTGTTAATTTATCTAATAGCTTGTATTATCTATAATTCTGTTAAAAATAATTTATATCAAAAACAAAATTTTAGTAGGATTCAATAATAAAAAAGAGCCGAGAGTGGGAATTGAACCCACGACCCTATCCTTACCATGGATATGCTCTACCAACTGAGCTATCTCGGCAAAATAACATAATTTAAAAAATCAAATTTCACTGATTTTATCTTCTAACTGGCTAATTTTCTGATTTTTAGGATCAGTTTGTTTAAGCTTATCTAAACTTCTAATAGCTAATGATTTGTCTTCAATAATTATAGCTAATTCTATTAAAATATCAAGGTATCTTGGATTTAATGGTTCTATTTCTATAGCTTTTTTAGCATAACTAATAGCATTTTTATAATCTTCTCTGGCTTTTTCTATCAGCGCTAAATCAATATAATAAGAAGAGATTTGGCTATTAACATTGTCTAAATCTTCATTTATTTGCAAATTACTTTGTTTTAAGTTGTCTCTACTTAATTTTCCTTCTTCTAATAACTTTATTAAATGTTTATAAGTTTCCTCAGCTAAATTATATTGTTTTGTAGTAAAATATAATTGGCCTAAACTTTTATAAGCGTTAATATTTTTACTATCATAAGCAATTGCTTTAATAATTTTTTTCTCTGCTTCAGAATATTTTTCTTCTTTTATTAAAGATTGGCCATCGTTTAATAACTGAGAAATAGTTGTAATTTTTTCTTCATTAGTTAATTTAATATTATTTTCCCTACTCCTTTTAATGTCATCTATTTTTTCTAAAACTTTATAATAAAATTTATCCCAATTTTTTTTAACAAAAATAATTATTGGCTCAATTAATCTCATAAATTTTGATAAATATTCCTGTCTCAATCTAATCAATCTTTGATTAATAATTTTTTGCTTTGCTTTATTTATCTGTTCATTAGCAATAGTATCTACATTAATTGATATAATCTCTGGAATCTTTTTAACAATTATGAAAATGATAACAAATATGCTAAACACTATTAATATTAGTGGAATGATATCATACATATCTTAATATTATTTATTGTTTATAATATTAACAATTTTTATAAATTCATTTATTTTTAAGCTTGCTCCACCAATTAATAAGCCATCAATACCTTTTAGCGGAGTGAATTTCTTAATATTTTCGTTGTTAATAGAACCACCATAAAGTATTTTTACATTTTTCTCAGCTCTCTCAAATCCGACCAGTTCATTAAGCGTAATCTTAATAATTTTATCAATATATTCTGCCTGGTCTGACTTAATTGTTAAACCAGTTCCAATAGCCCAAATTGGCTCATAACTTATAACAACTAATTGATTGCCAATTAAATCTATTCCACTTAAAGCTTGTTTTAATTGATCAACAATAATATAATCTTGTTTGTCTTGTTCTCTCTCCTTTTTTCTTTCACCAACACATACTACTGGTATTAAATTAACTTTTAACATAGCTTTTATTTTCTTATGAATCATTTCATAATTCTCTAATAAATATTCTCTTCTCTCGCTATGGCCTATTAAACTAAATTTACAACCAACTTCTTTTAACATTTTAGGTGAAATTTCTCCAGTATAAGCTCCTTTGTTTTCCCAAAAAACATCTTGCGCTCCTAATAAAATGTTAGTGCCTTTTAGAATTTTTGATATTTGTGGTAAAGCAAGAAAATTAGCTGCAATAGCTATTTGCACATTTTTAATTTTCTTAAATTTAGCTCTATATACTTTTGCTAATTCAATACTTTCATTAACACCTAAATTCATTTTCCAATTAGCGATAATAATTTTTCGTTTGTTTGTTTTCATAATATAATAATATTAAATTTTTATTTAACATAATATGATGTTACCTATTATGCTAAAATACACATTTATTAATTGACAAACTCAGAAAAGAACTCAACTCCTTTATATTATATTATTTATTATTTTACTTCTAATAATCCACCCCAATCATCACTATGAACTAAATCAATTTTATGATTTTGAAAATAAAATCTATCAGTTTTAATAGTATTCTCTACTTTTAACCCATCTGATATTCTTAATTTATAGTCTCCACTAGATAAAATTTTAATCGGAATAGTATTACCAACTTCAAAGTTCATATTATTAGAATCATCTAAAAAAATACTATCCCAAAAATTACCAAATCCAATTAAGCCATTTTGACTGTTTAAAACTAAATCTCTCTTAATATAAATATTTTTATTAAGCCGTAGTTCATCACTGTTCAATTTAAAACCGATAATATTGTTTTCTCCTTCATTAATTCCATTCATTATCCAATGATAATCAGCCAAATCAACTCCTTGTAAATATGTTCTATTTCCATTAACAGTTAAGTCATCAGCCATCCAAAAAGTTCCTGCTTTTCCATAATAAGAAAATTTATTCCAATCATTTCCATAAAACTGATAAAGTTTTTTTCCACTATCTTCGCATTTACAATTATGACAAATCTTTTTCTCATAAATAGTTAAAGTTGTAAAAGGATCCTTATTTTGACAAAGCCAGAATTTTCTCCCTCCATATTCTTTAACCTGAGGATAAATTTCTTGATTGATTTTAGAACCAATATAAGGCTTTAAAATCATTCTTCCATATCCTGGAAATGTTTCTTCAATAGAAAGTTGTGGATAAACTATTCTCTCCCCTTGTGATGTTTTTCTTAAAAATCTAGAATAGACTTTAGTAGCTGAATATGTTTTATTAACATAAAGAAAAAATAAATTAGAACTAGCAAAAATTAAGAAAGAAAAAATAATTATAATTTTATTTAATGTAAATTTCATATTTTTAAAAATTATTTTAAATCCTTAATTCTATTTTATCTAAATATCCTTGTAATATCAACATAGCTGCTATCTCGTCTCTGCTTGCCTTTGTTCTTTTACCGCCTTCTAATTTATCAGCTGCTTTGCTAGTTAATCTTTCATCTTCAAATTTTAATGGAACTGATATTTTCTTACTAAATAATTTAACAAATTCAATATACTTTTTGTTTTTAACAATCAATTTTTGCTTATTATCACTATTCCTGCTTTGATTTAAATTTTTTATTTTTTTATCCCAATATGGTTTTCCTATTATAATTATGTTAATATTTTCTTGTTTAATAATATTCAATATTTCATCAATACTATTTACCACTTTATATGGCATTGCCAACTTTATTCTGCTATCAGAAATTGATAAACCAATTCTTTTTTCTCCCCAATCAATCCCTAAATATTTTTTCACTTGCTCTGTCATATTGTTAACACTTTATGTCCATTTTTTGTTACAGCTATTGTGTGCTCAAAATGAGCTGCTAAACTATTATCTGCTGTTTTAATTGTCCAACCATCATTAATATCTTCCACTACTCTCCAATCTCCAGCTGTAATCATTGGCTCAATAGCAATAACCATACCAGACCTAAGCTCTACATTATTAAAATTACCATTTGGAACATAATTAAGTATAATAGGATCTTCATGAACTTTTTTACCAACTCCATGTCCGCCTAAGTCTCTTACTACTCCATATCCATTTGCTTGCGCATAAGTTTGAATAGCCCGACCAATATCAGATAAATGATTTCCTGGCTTTACTTGCTCTATAGCTAAATCTAAACATTTCTTTGTCGCCTTTATTAATTTCTCTGCCTCTTTGCTAATTTCTCCCACGCCAACTGTTTTTGCCATATCTGTATATAATCCGCTTGCGCCTTTTTTATATGGCCATTCCATGCCAATATCTAAAGTGATAATTTGACCTTGCCTTAATGTTCTTGCTGGAATTGCCGGCGCATGCACAACTTCATTATCTATTGAAGCGCATAAAGTTGTTGGAAAAGGTCTTTCATTTAAACTCTCTCTATAACCTTTAAAAGATGGCCTACCACCAGCTTGTTCAATTAAGCTAGTAGCCATATTTTCTAAATATTCAGTTGTTATACCTGGCTTAACTTGCTTTAAAGTCTTGTCAAGAATATTAGACAAAATTATTCCACCTTGTCTTATTGTCTCAATTTCTTGTTTTGTTTTATAAATAATATTCATAATCTATATGTTAAAAATATTAAATAAAATAAATATATAAATAATAAAATAGCGCCTTCTTTTTTGTCTAATATGTTTTTTTTACCAAAATAAATTAAAAATAATAGTAAAACAGTAATAGTGAATAAAAATAATAAATCAAAATTCAAAGCAGAATTATAACTAATTCCAGTAATACTCGCAGACAATCCTAAAATTAACAAAATATTAAATATATTTGAGCCTATAATATTTCCGACTGCTATGTCAGCCTTTTTTTTATATGCTGCAACAGCTGAAGCGCTTAATTCTGGTAAAGAAGTTCCAATAGCTACAACTGTTAATCCAATAAATTTTTCACTAAGACCAAAAAAATGAGCAAAAAATAAAGCGCTATTAACTACCCAGTAACCCCCTAACACTAATCCAGTTAATCCCACTATTATCATTACTATTGACGTAAATTTATTAAATTTTTTGTCAAAATTAATTTTATCAACTGTTTTTTGAAAGATGTTCTCTTTTAACTTACTAATAGTAAAAGTATAATAAACAAATATAATGAAAAATATCAACAAAATAAGCCCATCAATCCTGCTTAATCTATTTGATATATTGTTATTAAGCAATGAATCATTGGCTAATACTCCAACAACTAATATTGATAATAATAAAAATGGAATTTCCTTATAAAGAGTATTTTTTCTAACTATAAGAGGGCTAATTAAAGCTGAAGTTCCTAATATTAATAATGTATTACTAATATTTGATCCAATTATATTACCTAAAGCAATCCCAGAGCTTTTCTCAATTCCAGCAATTAAAGTGACAATTAATTCTGGCATTGAAGTCCCAAAAGCAATAATTGTTAAACCAATAACAAAAGTTGAAATGCCATATCTTTTTGCAATAGATGATGAACCATCTATCATTATATCAGCGCCCTTTACTAAAAAAATAAGACCTAATAAAAATAAAGCGCTATTCAAAATCATATTTATTTAAAATCTAACCACTAATTAATTTAATAATTTTTACTCTAATATATATTACAGTAAAATAAGCAATTTGGATAGACTTAGTATGCTCTACTAACGCATAAAACGCCTTATTATCTTTTGCAACCCAATTTAATCCTTAACAGCGCTCTTAAAAAGGTATACTCTTTTATTTTGTCAACCATATTCATCTTAATGAATATTTGTCTGTTCCACTCCAATCATTTTGGAATAACAGAATCACGGTTATGTTCTAGAAAAGTTTGTCGCTCTGATTCACTGTTTTTTTCAGCCATATTATCTTTATCTCTATAATAGCCTAAATTAGGAATATCTTTTTGTTTTAAATACTCCATAACTTTTTTAGGTTTATTTTTATTTAATTCTTTTGTAAAATAATTTCTCATTTTGTTAATATTAACTTGTCCCAAATTAGCCTTTTTAGCTATATTTTTAAAATGCTGCCAATTCTTTAGTTGTTTATCTCCTCTAATATTTAAGAAATTCTCTCTTAATTCTTTATTTAATCCAATTTTTCTCAAGGTTTTATTAACATCATTTCTTGATTTTCCATATCTAAAAAGAGATGTGCTGTTATTTAATTGTGACGATTTTTTGTTTCTCTCTAAACCTAAAATATTTAATAAGCTCATATAATTTATATATTTTCATATTTTGCCATTGTCACTCGTGCTTCAATCTGTTTTACTGATTCTATCACTACTCCAACTACAATCAACAAGCTAGCTCCACTAATAGCTAATGTTTGAGTATGAGTTGTCCACTGCATAAAGAATGGCAATAAAGCAACTAAGCCTAAGAAAACTGCTCCAACAAAGACAATTCTAATAGTAATAGTGCTTAAATAATTTGCTGTAGGTTTTCCTGGCCTAATCCCTGGTATAAAAGCTCCTTGCTTTTGTAAATTTTCAGCAATTTGTTGAGGATGAAAGATTACAAAAGTGTAAAAAAATGTAAAAGCTACTACTAAAAGAAAATATAGCACAATATATACAGATTGTCCTGGTTGAAAAGTTTGAATAGTTAAGTTAGCTACTTGCCTTAAAAATTCTGATTTTGCATGAATAAAGAATTGCGCTATCATTGGAGGAAATAATATTACTGAAATAGCAAAAATAATTGGAATCATTCCAGCTTGATTAACGCGTAATGGCAAATGTGAATAATCACCGCTATACATTCTATTACTCCTTAATTGACGTGCGTATTGAACTGGAATATTTCTTTGCCCCTCATTAATAATAACTATAGCAACAATAGTTATTAAGGCAATAATGGTAAAAACTAATAAATTAAAAAATTTAGAAGGATCATAATTTATTATATTTTCCTGAATTGCTCCTGGTATGCCAGCAATTATACCAGCAAAGATTATTAAAGAAATTCCATTACCAACATGCTTTTCTGAAATTAGCTCACCTATCCACATTAAAAACATTGTCCCAGCTGTAATAGCGCTAATAATAACAATCATATGAAAAATACTAAGCTTTGGTAAAATCTGTGACGAAGAATGCCTTAACAAAGTAATCATCCCATAGGATTGTAATATTGCCAATGGAAAAGTGGCATATCTTGTCCATTGGTTTATCTTCTGCATACCAGACTCTCCTTCTTTACTTAATTCTTCTAACTTAGGAACAATCATAGTTAAGAGCTGAAAAATAATTGATGAAGTAATATAAGGACCTACGCCCATCATTACAATAGAGAAATTCTTCATTGCGCCGCCTGAAAAAATATTAATCATGCCCAATACTTGATTAGATTCAAAAAATTGAGACAAAGCTCCAACATTAATTCCTGGAATAGGAATATGAGCTGCAAAACGAAAAACCACTAACATAGCTAAAACAAATAAAATATCATTACGTAAATCCTTTATTTTCCAAAATTTAATTATTTTGTTTAACATAATTAATTACTCCATTATTTTTTTCAATTTGCGCTTTAGCATTTCGACTTACAGTTAATTTTGAAAATCTCAAATTTTTTAACTTTAATTCTCCTTTTCCTAAAATTTTTACTGCTATTTTAGTATTATCAATCAATTTTTTATCTAATAATGATTTAGGGCTAATTTTATCATTATTATGAAAGTGTTTATTAATTGATTCTAAATTAACTATTTGATTTTTAGGTTTAGCTGATTTAAATCCTCTTAGTTTTGGAATATTTAATAAATTGTCTTTAAATCCTTTTCTTTTAAGCCCACCTTTACCACCAGATCTAGCTCTTTGTCCTTTTATTCCGCGACAACTATAAGTTCCATGGCCTGACGAATTTCCTCTGCCAACACGCTTTTTCTTTTTATTTACATCCTTTGATGTTTTAATTGTATTTAATGATAAATATGCCATATAATTTGTATAAAATTATTTAACAAGCTTAACTTAGAAAAGGAGTTTAGCTTCTTTATACTAATCCTTGGACCTAGCAACATTACTTTTATCTTTCTTATTATCTTTAATATCTTCTGATAAAATTATTAGTTCTTTTAGAGCAGCTATAGTACATTGCGCATTATTTATTTTATTGTTAGTTCCTAAAATTTTAGCGCTTACATTAGGAATCCCTGATAAATCTAATAACAAACGAACAACTCCACCTGCTTTAATGCCTTTTCCTTGAGCTGCTGGTTTTATCAATACTTTAGCTGATCCTAATTTTTTATAAACCCTACAAAAAATAGTATCATTAATAATAGGAACTGTAATTATTTCTTTTTTAGCTCTATCAACTGCCTTACTAATAGCTGTAGCCACATCACTTCCTTTAGCTAATCCTATGGCTATCTTTCCTTTTCTATTACCAATAGCCATACATGCCCTAAAACGCATTCTCTTGCCACCAGCAGTTACTCTTGTCACTCTTGCTAAGTCAATAACTTTTTGCTCAAATTCATCTTCTGACAATTTTTTTTCTTTAATATTTTTATTCTGACTTTGTTTTTTATCTTGCTGAATCATAATAATATATTTAAACTATATTTTTACACCTTGCTTTCTAACTCCATCAGCCACTGCCTTAACTCTGCCATGATATTTATAACTAGATCTATCAAAAACAACTTGCTTAATATTTTTTTCTAAAATTTTTTTAGCTAATAACATACCCATATTATAAGCTAAATTTACTTTTCTATTGTTTTTAGCAAAATTTTCTAACTCACCTTCTTTGCCTTCAAGTTCTTTTGAGCTAACGCTTGCTAATGTGTTAGCTTTCTCATCGTCAATGACTTGCAAATACATTCCTCTATGGCTTCTAAACACACTTAATCTTGGCACCTCTGATGTGCCCCTGATTTTAGATCTTACACGCATTTTACGTCTTTGTTTTTTTTGCTGTTTTAATTTTTCTTTATTCATAAACTGTGTATTATTTTTTAACCTTCTTTAACGTTTGTCTTGCCTTGCTTTCTCCTAATTACTTCATCAACATATTTTATGCCCTTGCCTTTATAAGGTTCTGGTTTTCTAATCCTTCTTATTTTAGCTGATACCTCACCTACTAATTGTTTATCTATCCCTGAAATAGTGATTATATTTTTTTCTTGACTAGCCTCAATACCTTTTGGTAATTGAAAATTTACTGGATGAGAATATCCAACATTTAAAACCAAAGTATCTTTTTCAATATTTACTTTATAACCAACTCCATTAATTTCTAATTGTTTTTGATATCCTTGAGTCACTCCTTTAACCATATTATCAATTAGTTTTCTAAACGTTCCCCAAAGTGATTTTTCATTTTTATTACTCTTATTTCTAATATCAACTTTTATTTCCTTATCATCTATATTAACAATAACCAAAGGATGAATCTCTTGAGACAACTCACCTTTAGGACCTTTAACTTTTAATAAATTGCCATCCAATTCTACTTTAACACCTTGCGGTATTATAATTGGTAATTTTCCTATTCTTGACATAAAATTATTATTAAAAAATTTCACATAGCAGTTCTCCTCCTAAACCCTTATTTTTAGCTTCTTTATTTGTCATAATTCCTTTTGAAGTAGAAATAATAGCTATGCCTCTATTATTTAAAACATTTGGCAGATTATCCTTGCCAACATATATTCTTCTGCCTGGCTTACTAATTCTTGTTAAATTTCTTATAACTGATTTCCCATTATTATACTTAAAGTATATCTTAATCATAGAAAAAACAGCTTTTTTGCTATTAGCCTTCTTAGGTTTTGCTTTAACAATTTTAAAATTACTAATAAAATTATTCTCTTTTAAAATTTTAGCTATTTTTATTTTAATCTTAGATACAGGAATTAATACCTCGCTTTTTTTTACTGCTAAGGCATTCCTCATTCTTGTAAGCATATCAGCAATTGAATCTGTCATATTTTTTAACCCAATACTAATTTTGCTTTGGCAAAAATAAGCTTGGATAAATTTACCAACTTGATTTTTTTATTCCTGGAATTTGACCATCTCTAGCCAATTCCCTAAAACAAATCCTACATAAACCAAATTCTCTCATATATCCTTTCTTTCTACCACAACGCCAGCACCTTCTTACTACCCTTGTTGAATATTTTGGTTTTTTCTTTGATTTTGCTATTTGAGCTTTAGATGCCATAAATAATAATTTATTTTTTCTTAAATGGAAATCCCAATAATTCTAATAATTTTAATCCCTCTTCATGGTTTTTAGCTGTTGTTGAAATAGAAACTTCAAGACCATAGATTCTTTCAACTTCGTCAGACTTTATCTCTGGAAAAGGTAGTTGCTCCTTAAATCCTACTGTTAAATTACCCTGCTTGTCAACCACTCTCTTTGATATCCCTCTAAAATCTCTTACTCTTGGAAAAACAATATTAATTAACTTTTCTAAAAAATCAAACATTCTCCTGCCTCTAATAGTAGCCTTTACACCAACTGTATCACCTTGCCTAACTTTAAAGCTAGATATTGATTTTTTAGAAAATGTTTTAATCGGCTTTTGACCAGTAATTTTGGTTATACTATTTTCTATTGCTTTAATATAATCCTTATCTTTGCTATGTCTTCCTACTCCAACATTAACTACAATTTTATCTACCTTAGGGACTGCTAAGTCATTTTTATATTTAAAAATCTCTTTCATCTTAGGAATTGCTTCTTGATTATATTTTTCTAATAGTCTCATATACTTTTAATAATTATACATTACCTTGCAAATATTATTTTTAAATTATTGCTTTACATTTTTTACAAATCCTTACTTTTTTCTTTTTATTTTTTTTATTATCTTCTGATACATCTAATACTTTATACCCAACCCTTGTTGGCCTTCCGCATTTTGGACAAATTAACATTACATTACTTATATCTAATGGCGCTGGGAATTCAATCCTTTGTCCTTTTTCACCTTCTTTGCCAGATTTTATATGTTTTATCAATAAATTTACGCCCTCAACACTCACTTTAATCTTTTTCTTATTTCCTTTTTTCAAATATAAAACTTGTAGAACTTTTCCTGTTTTTCCTTTGTTCTTTCCAGCTAATATTTTAACTTTATCATCTTTTTTAATATGCATATTTTATAATTATAATACTTCTGGAGCTAATGAGATAATTTTAATAAATTTTTTAGCTCTTAATTCTCTTGGGATAGGCCCAAAGATTCTTCCACCTTTAGGCTCTCTTGTTTTTTTATCAATAATTACACAGGCATTTTCGCTAAAACGTAAATAAGTCCCATCTTTTCTTCTTATTTCCTTTCTAGTTCTTACAACAACACCATGTAAAACATCACCTTTCTTAACCATTGAATATGGAGTAGCTTCTTTTACTGTTAAAGTAATAATATCCCCAATTCGCGCGTATCTTTTCTTATAACCTCCCAATACCTTAATACACTGCACTTTTTTCGCGCCAGTATTATCAGCAACTTTTAACATTGTCCTTGGTTGAATCATATTTTAAATATTAATAAATTACACGCCATCTTTTTTCTTTTGATAATGGCCTAGTTTGTATAAATATTACTTTGTCTCCTATTTTATACTGATTCTTTTCATCATGAACTTTATATTTTTTACTTATTTTATATCTTTTTTTATATTTAGGGTGAAGCTTTATTCTGTCAACTCTAACTACAATTGTTCTGTCCATTTTGTCTGAAACAACAATCCCATTAAATTTATGCTTAATTAATTTTTTCTTAACTTTATTATTTCCCATATTATAAATTTTATTTCTTATTGTTTAATACTGTTAAAATTCTACTTATAGTTTTCCTTATTTTTCTAATTTCCCTGACATCTTTTAATTGTTTATTAGCATCTTTAAATCTTAACTCCTGTAATATTTTTCTTTTTTCAAGTAAAAATTTTTTTAATTCTTCGTGATTTTTTTGTTTTATTTCTTTTATGTCCATATTTATTATTGTTTTATAATAAATTTACACTTAACTGGTAATTTATAAGAAGCTAATCTTAATGCTTCTCTGGCTAATTCCTCGCTTACTCCATCTATTTCAAACATAACAGTTCCTGGCACAACAACAGCCACATATTTTTCAACACTACCCTTACCTTTGCCCATTGGTGTTTCATTTGCTTTAGCAGTAATAGGTTTATCTGGAAAAATTCTTATCCATAATTTACCAGCTCTTTTTAGATGCCTACTAATTGTTTTTCTAGCTGCTTCAATCTGTCTTGAGTCAATCCATTTAGCTTGCAATGACTTTAACCCAAACTTACCAAAACTTATTTTATTGATTCTTGTGGCTAACTTACCTGCTCTGCCTTTTTGCCACTTTCTATGTTTTTGTTTTTTAGGTGATAACATAAATCTTATAATAAATTAAACCACTTCTCCTGTTTTTTCTTCTTTTTTAAATACTTCTCCTTTATATATCCAAACTTTAACTCCAATAGCTCCATAAGTTGTATGCGCTATGTTTAAGGCATAATCTATATTAGCACGTAATGTATGAAGTGGTAATTTCCCAATTGCTAAAGTTTCTGGCCTAGCAATTTCAGCTCCATTTAATCTTCCTTTCACTTTAACCTTAACTCCTAAGGCTCCTGCTTTCTTAACCCTGCTAATAGCTGACTTCATTGCTCTGCGATAAGGCACTCTTTTTTCTATGTCATCAACAATTTGTTGCGAAACAATCCTAGCGCTTAAATTTGGTTTATTTACTTCATTTATAGTTAAATTAAAAGCATTAACTTTATAATTTTTTAAAAATTTGCTCTTAATTTCTTTTTTTAATTTTTCACTACCAACACCATTTCTACCAATTATCATACCTGGTCTAGCGCTATAAATAATAATATCCATTTTATCCGGAGATCGTTCAATTTCAACTCTATCAATAAATGAATTTCTTAATTTATTCATTAAAAATTCTTTAACTAAAAAATCTTCTCTTAAGTTTTTTATATATTTTTTTCTATTTTCAAACCATTTTGAACTCCAATCGTAAATAATACCTATTCTATATAATTTTGGATGTACTTTGTGTCCCATATTAAAATAAAAATATTATAATTATAATTTAACCGCTTTTTCTTCTAAATACTTTATTAATAAAT
This sequence comes from bacterium, assembly GCA_027007465.1. Lineage (GTDB taxonomy): Bacteria > Patescibacteriota > Patescibacteriia > Patescibacteriales > JALTFF01 > JALTFF01. The sequence goes on from JALTFF010000011.1 coordinate 14,846, forward strand.
CCTTTTTTATCACCTTCTGTTTTATTATGTTGACCTTTATTTATATGCTTTATATCTGTAGCTTCTTTTATTTTTCCTATTTTCTCATCTTTTTTTAGAACTGCCCTGTCCTTAATTGGCTTAGTTTCTTTCTTGTCCTCCATTGCTTGTTTAGCTTGTTTTTCTAAATTTATTGGTTTTTCTATTTCCACTTTTTTAGCTTGTTTTTTGCCGCTATCTTTAATTTCAGCTAAAACTAAATTAATATGGCTAGTTCTCTTTCTGATTTGAGCTGCTTTACCAAAAGCTCTAGCTCTCCAACGTTTCAAAGTTGGGCCCTCACCTACACTAATTGTTTTAATATATAAATTATCCTCATCAATATCATAATTAAACTTACTATTAGTAATTGCTGAATTAATCAATTTTATTAAAGGCTTGGCAGATTTTTTATTAACAAATTGCAGATATTCTACAGCCCTTTGCGCTTTCATGCCACGAACTAAATCAACTACTAAACGAACTTTTCTAGGTGATATTCTAAGATATTTAAGAAATGCTTTTGTTTCCATATAAATTTAATCAAAAAATTATTTTTTACCTCCGCTCCTTTGTTGATTTTTCGCCATCTTACCTCCATGTCTAATAAATTTTCTAGTTAAAGCAAACTCCCCTAATTTATGCCCCACCATATTTTCTACAATAAAAACAGGAACATGAGTTTTACCATTATGAACTCCAATAGTAAAGCCTACCATTTCTGGAGTAATTGTGCAAGCCCTATCCCATGTTTTTAAAATTGTGTTATCCCCTGTTTTTAAATTCTTAATTCTTTTTAATAATCTCTCATTAACATAGGGACCTTTTTTAAGTGATCTTGACATAATTTATATATTTTAATCCAATATGATATATTAAATTATCTTCTTTTAGTTTTTCTTCTTTGTAAAATAAATTTATTACTTTTCTTATGTTTTTTTCTTGTCTTTACTCCTAAAGCTGGTTTTCCCCATGGCGTTTTAGGTCCTTTTAAACCAATTGGTTGCTTACCTTCTCCACCTCCATGAGGATGGTCAACTGGATTCATAGCTTTTCCTCTTACAGTTGGCCTAATGCCTAAATATCTTTTTCTGCCAGCTTTTCCAAGTTTAATATGCTTTCTATCTGGATTACTTACCTGTCCAATTGTAGCTAAACAATTCTTTAGTATCAGCCTAATCTCTCCAGAAGGTAATTTCAACTGAGCATATTTTCCTTCTACTGCCATTAATTTTGCTCCTGTTCCAGCACCTCTTACAATTTGTCCGCCTTTTCCTGGCTCTAATTCAATATTATAAACTGTCATTCCAACTGGAATATATTTTAATGGCATAGCATTTCCTAAATTAAAATCAATTTTGTCTCTTGATGATAATATCTTTTGTCCAACTTTTAAATTAATCGGAGCAATAATATATCTTTTTTCATTATCTTTATATTGAACCAAAGCTATTCTAGCTCCTCTGTTTGGATCATATTCAATAGACTTAACCTCAGCTTCTTGATCAAATTTATTTCGCTTATAATCAATAATCCTAATTCTTCTTTTAGCTCCACCACCTCTATGTCTTATTGTAACCCTGCCTTTATAACCTCTTCCAGCTTTCCTTTTTTTAGCTAAAGTTAACTTTTTTTCTGGCTTTTTTTTGGTAATATCTCCAAAGGTATCAAAAGTTGCTCTTCTTAACCCAGGAGTGATTGGTTTTTTCTTTTTTAACATAAAATTAACTAAAATTAAACACCTTCATAAACTTTAATTTCTTGACCCTCTGCCAAAGTAATAATAGCCTTTTTCCAATTTTTTCTCTTTCCTAATTTATTAGCATAACGAACCTTTTTGCCTTTTACATAGCTGATATTTACAGATAATGGCTTAAGTCCGTAAATCTGTTCAATGGCTTTCTTAACCATTATTTTATTGGCTTTTTTATCTATAACAAAGGCATATTTATTATACTTTCCTAAACTAGTAACCTTTTCTGTAATAAGTGGTTTTATTAAAACACGATAAGCTAAGTCTTGTATAACTTTATTATGATTAATATTCTTGCTTGGTTCTAAATCAGTTTGTTTTTTAGTAATTTTCTTTTTATTATAATCATTCTTTGCAGAAGACATCTTATGTATTGGCTTTTTATCTGATTCTTTATTTTCATAAAGCTCTCTCATTGTCATTTTTCTAACTGGTTCTTCTTTTGTTTGCTTCTTATTGTCAATATCAGCATTACTTCTATTCTTATTTTTTTTGCTTTGTCTTTCATCTTTTGCCTTACTTGATTTAAGCTTATTAAAAAATCCCATATAATTTATTTAATATATCTTTTTTCTAAATTTTTTATTGTATTCAAAGTTAAAATTAAATCTCTATATTTTAATAAATCTAAAATATTTATATTGCCTAAATTTAGAAATTTTACATTTGGCAAATTAGACAAGCTCTTCTGTGCTTTTTTATCTTTCTTAGATAAAATAATCATAATACTTCTTCTTTGTGTTTTATTTAAAGTTTTTTGCTTTTTAGTTCTTGATTCTTGAATTATTTTTTCTAAATTTTTTAATATTTTATCTGCTATTTTTGTTTTATATTTATCTAATTCAAACTTATCTAAAATAATTAAATTATTATTTATTGCTTTGTCAGTTAAAGCCATTAATAAAGCTTTTTGCTTCATTTTTTTATTTATTTTTTTCTTAAAGACTCTATATTTAGTTGGGCCAAATGTTACGCCTCCACCTTTCCAAATAGGAGAACGGATTGATCCATGTCTAGCTCTTCCAGTGCCTTTTTGGCGCCAAGGTTTCTTGCCTCCTCCACTTACTTCAGATCTATCTTTTGTATGAGCTAAAATTTGACGTTCATTAGCCTGTTGTGTTACCACAGCCTGATAAATTAATTCTGGCTTTACTTTAATATTAAAAATAAGCGGATTTAATTCCTTTTCCATTATTTCTTCTCCATTTTGATTATATACCTTATAAAGCATATATTTCTTTTATAATAAATTAGCTAGCCACTATAGTCACTAAACTATTTCTATGTCCTGGAATAGCTCCTTTTACTTTAAGTAAATTATTATCTTTATCTATTTTAATAATTTCTAAATTTTTAACAGTAATTTTATTTCCACCTGTCCTGCCAGCCATTTTAGTCCCTTTAAAAACATGCGCCGGACCTGTAGCTCCAATAGAGCCAGGCATTCTTAATTGATCTTTATGCCCATGACTAGCTGGCCCACATTTAAAATTATGTCTTTTAACAACCCCCTGGAAACCCTTACCTTTTGATCGACTTGATACATTAACTAAGTCACCTTCTTTAAAAATCCCTAAATTAATTATATCTCCTACTTTATATTTATCATTTTCATTTGTTTTAAATTCCCTTAACCATCTTGGATATTTAATCTGGGAATTAATTTGGATAATTTTCTTTATCATTTCTCTCTGTGGTTTTTTAACATTTTTTTCTTTTTTTTCACCATACCCAACTTGAACTGCATTATACCCATCCTTGTCCTGTGTCTTTATTTGTGTGACAAAACAAGGTCCAGCTTGTATGCTTGTTACTGGAATAACTGTCCCATCATCCTGAAAGATCTGTCCCATTTCTATTTTTTTTCCTAAAATAAATTTCATATAATCAAAATACCGGGCAACTAGCCCGGTACAAAAGGCAGTTACTAATTTATATAATTTATTTGCTTTTAAAAAATATCATATAATAGTTAATGATATATTTTACATAAATTGTAATAACTTGCTATCTCAATAATAATTTTCAATTTGAATTTACAGTATAAAAGTCAGAATTCTCATAAATGCTAAGAAAGAATCTATTATAAGTTATAAACAAGCTCAGAAAGGAGTTCAACTCCTTCAAAATTTCAAAGGAGTTGAACTCCTTTCATCTACTAATATTTTTAAGTCTTCTATATACCATACTTTATCTCTATGTCAACACCAGCTGGAAGATTTAAATTGGTTAATGCGTCTATTACCTGATGCGTTGGCTCAATTACATCAATAAGCCTTTTATGTATCCTCATTTCAAATTGCTCCCTAGAATCTTTATGGACAAAGGTAGATTTATTAACAGTATATTTTTTCTTTTCAGTTGGCAACGGTATAGGTCCAAAAATCTCAGCGCCATTACGTTGAATCGTTTCTATAATCATTTTGCTTAATTGACTTATAATTTTATGATCAAAAGCTTTTATTTTAATCCTTATTTTCTGTTTTACATCTTTTTGATCATTTTTAACTTTGTCCTTTTTATCTTCTGAATTCATTATACAAAAATATTAAATATTAAAATAATATACTAAAAATTATTTTAAATTTTAAATCTAAATTTATTTAATTATTTTTGTTACTACTCCAGCTCCTACTGTTTTGCCACCTTCTCTAATAGCAAATCTTTGCTTTTCTTCTAATGCTACTGGAGTAATCAATTTTACTTTTAGCTTTACATTATCTCCTGGCATTACCATTTCTGTGCCTTCTTCTAATTCTATTTCACCAGTCACATCAGCTGTTCTTATATAAAATTGTGGCTTATAACCTTTAAAAAATGGCTTATGCCTCCCGCCTTCGTCTTTGGTTAAAATATAAACTTCTCCTTCAAATTCACTATGTGGCGTAATTGTGCCTGGCTTAGCTAATACTTGACCTCTTATGACATCTTCTTTTTTAATTCCTCTTAACAAAATACCATCATTATCTCCTGCCATTCCTTGGTCTAATGTTTTATTAAACATCTCAATTCCAGTAACAGTTGATTTTTGGACTTGTTTTAACCCAACTATTTCTACTTCATCATTTAATTTAACTATTCCTCTTTCAACTCTTCCAGTAACAACAGTTCCTCTTCCTTCAATAGAAAAGATATCTTCAATAGGCATTAAGAATGGCTTTTCAGTATCGCGTTTTGGCTCTGGAATTTGTTCATCCATTACCTTTAAAAGCTCTAAGACAGATTTAGCTTCTTCACCTTCTGGATTTTCCAAAGCTTTTAAAGCGCTTCCCCTAATAACTGGCACATCTGATGGAAAATCATATTTTTTAAGTAAATCGCGCGTTTCCTCTTCTACTAAATCAATTAAATCTTTATCATCAACCATATCACATTTATTAAGATAAACCACAATATAAGGAACGCCTACTTGTTTAGCCAAAAGAATATGTTCTCTTGTTTGAGGCATTGGTCCATCTGTTGCAGCAACCACTAAAATAGCTCCGTCCATTTGAGCCGCTCCAGTAATCATATTTTTAATATAATCAGCATGACCTGGACAATCAATATGAGCATAATGCCTTTTCTCTGTTTCATATTCAACATGAGCTGTTGCAATAGTAATACCACGTTCTTTTTCTTCTGGCGCAGAATCAATCTGATCAACATTTTTTTGCGACGCTTTAAATCCTTTAGCAGCTAAAACTTTAAGAATAGCTGCTGTTAAAGTAGTTTTGCCATGATCAATGTGGCCAATTGTTCCCACATTAATATGAGGTTTTTTTCTTTCAAATTTTTCAGCCATAATTTTAAATATTAAATCCTTAAAATATTTTAAGAATTTAAATTTAATTATTATTAATTATATTTCTTGATCTAAAATTGAATATTTTTTTCTTTGCTCTGGGATTGTCCATCTCTTCTCGCTTTTCTTAGTTTCTTCATTATCATCCTGAGATTTACCAACTTTTCTTAGTTTATCATATTCTATATTTTTGTCAAGAGAAAGTTCGCCTTTCTTTTCACTTTTTTCTGATAAGCCTTTCTCATTTTTCTTAATATCTGCAATATTATGATTTAGTTTATCAATAATTTTTATTTCTGTCAATCCTTGAATCTTATTGATAATTTTTTCATATTCTCCCAAGTCCATTATTACATAACCAGTCTTATTTTTATCATTGTCAAAAATAATAATTTTGTCATTTGTTTTTTTTATTAAATCTATAGCTCTTTGTAATTGATTATCCATAAATATTATTTTTTTTCACCTTGTATTATTTCTTCTGCAATATTCTTAGGTGTTTCTTTGTATTGTAAAAATTCCATAGTATAACTCCCCCTACCTTGTGTAATAGATCTTAGTTTAGTAGCATAACCAAACATTTCTGATAAAGGAACTTTGCCTCTAATTATTTTAGTATTTCCTCTTTCTGTAATATTATCAATCTGTCCTCTTTTAGAATTAATATCGCCTATAACATCTCCCATAAATTCTTCTGGTACAACAATTTCTACTTTCATAATTGGTTCTAATAACACTGGATCTGCCTTTTTGCAAGCAGCTTGAAAAGCTGATGAAGCAGCAATTTTAAAAGCTACTTCTGAAGAATCAACCTCATGATAAGATCCATCATAAACAGTTACTCTAAGATCTACCATAGGATAACCTGCAATTACGCCCTTATCCATAGCTTCTTTAGCTCCTTTTTTAATAGCTGGAATAAATTCTTTTGGGATTATCCCACCTTTTATTTTATCTTCAAACTCAAAACCTTTGCCTCTTTCTAATGGCTCAACTTTTAGCCAACAATGACCATATTGACCTCTACCGCCAGACTGCCTAATATATTTTCCTTCTGCTTGTTCTGCTTTTTTAATAGTTTCTTTATAGGCTACTTGTGGCTTGCCTACATTTGCTTCAACATTAAATTCTCTTTTCATTCTATCAATAATAATCTCCAAATGTAATTCACCCATTCCAGAAATAATTGTCTGCATTGTCTCTTCATCGCTTTTTACTCTAAAAGTTGGATCTTCTTCTGCTAATTTTGATAAAGCTAAGCTCATTTTTTCTTGATCAGCATTTGTTTTTGGTTCAATAGCAATTGAAATAACTGGATCTGGAAAAGTAATTGATTCTAAAATAACTGGACGTTCTTCAGAACATAATGTATCTCCTGTCACTGTATCTTTAAGTCCAACAGTCGCAGCAATATCTCCACTGCTAATTTCCTTAATTTCTTCACGATGATTAGCATACATTCTAATTATTCTACCAATACGTTCTTTTTTACCTTTATTAGCATTTAAAACATAAGAACCAGCTTCTAAATGGCCTGAATAAACTCTAAAAAAACATAATTTTCCAACATAAGGATCTATAGCAACCTTAAATATTAAAGCTGCAAATGGCTCATTTTTATCAGATTTTATTTCTATTTTTTTTTCTTGATTTTTACTATCAAATCCAATAACAGGAGGAATATCTACTGGAGAAGGCAAATAATTAACAATTGCATCAAGTAAAAATTGAACTCCTTTATTTTTTAAAGCACTACCACAAAGAATTGGCACGATCTGATTATTAATTGTCGCTTTTCTTAATTCTTGCTTTAATTCATCTAAAGTAATTTCTTTGTTAGATAAATATCTATTAGTTAATTCTTCATTATTTTCAACAATAGCTTCAACTAATTTTGATCTATACTCTTCTGCTTTTTCTTTAAGTTCTTGAGGAATTTCTACATTTTCTATTTTAATCCCTAAATCATCTTTATAAATACGGGCTTTCATCTCTAATAAATCAACAATGCCCTTGAAGCCTGATTCAGTGCCAATTGGCAGTTGAATTGGATAAGCATTTTTAGTTAAACGTTGATGTATTGAATCTAAGTCAGCATAAAAATCAGCTCCCATTCTATCTAATTTATTTATAAAACAAATTCTAGGTATATTATATTTATCAGCTTGATGCCAAACAGTTTCTGATTGAGATTCAACTCCAGCTACTCCATCAAATACTATCACTCCACCGTCCAATACTCTTAATGATCTTTCTACTTCTGCTGTAAAATCTATATGACCCGGAGTGTCAATAATATTTATCATATGATCTTTCCAAAAGCAAGAAGTAGCAGCGCTAGTAATTGTAATGCCTCTTTCTTTTTCTTGCTCCATCCAATCCATTTCAGCTTCTCCATTGTGAACTTCTCCAATTTTATATTTTTTTCCAGTATAAAAAAGTATTCGCTCTGTAACAGTTGTCTTACCAGCATCTATATGAGCAATTATTCCAATATTTCTTATAATTTTGATTGGATATTCCTGACTCATAAATTTATTTTGCAAAATGAGCAAAAGCTTTATTAGCTACTGCCATTTTATAAACATCTTCTTTCTTTTTTATAGCTGCTCCTTCATTATTTATAGCTGCAAAAATTTCATTGGCTAATTTTTCTTTCATTGATTTTCCTTTAGATTTTCTAGCAGCTTCTATTATCCATTTACAGCCTAATGTAAATCTTCGCTCACTTTTTACTTGATAAGGAATTTGATAATGCACTCCTCCAATTTTTCTTGTCCGCACCTCTAATAATGGCATCACCTGTTTTAAAGCTTTAGAAAAAATATGACGAGGATCTTGTTTTGTTTTTTCTTTAATAATATCAAAACAACCATAGACAATTTTTTCAGCTATGCTTTTTTTGCCATTTCTCATTACATAATTAATAAACTTAGCAATTTGAACATCATTATATTGTGAATCTCCTTTTATTTTTCTTTTTGGTGCTTGTTTACCTCTCATAATTATTATTTTATTTAATCTATAAATTTAAAGAATTATAAAAAGTTATCCTAAGTAAAAAATTACTTTTTCTCTTTCTTGGTCCCATATCTTGACCTGCTCTGTTTTCTTCCTTCTACTCCTTGCGCATCATAAATTCCGCGCACTATTTTATATTTAACACCTGGTAAATCAGGTGTCCTGCCGCCTTTTACTAAAACAATAGAATGCTCTTGTAAATTATGTCCAATCCCAGGAATATAAGCTGTCACTTCCATGCCATTTGACAATCTTACTCTTGCAATTTTTCTTAAAGCTGAATTTGGTTTTTTAGGAGTTCTTGTAGTTACCTTTAAACAAACTCCTCTTTTAAATACATTCCCCTTTGGCACAACTCTAATTCTCCTATGAAGACTATCTAAATTAGTTTTTAATGCCAATAGCTTTGATTTGTTTTTAATTTTTTTCCGTCCTTTGCGAACTAATTGATTAATTGTAGGCATAAATATTATTAAAATAAATCACGTATAATCGTGATATTTGCAATCATATCAAAATATATTAAATAAGTCAAATCTATGTATAACGCCACCTAAAATGGACTCCGCAGACATTTTAAGAAATTGATTAAAGATTGATTTTTAAGTTGCGCTCAGAGCAGCTGTTCATCTTGTCATTGTATTATAAATTGCACAGGAGACAACTTGTTTTGAAAAGCGCAGTGTATCGTTCAGTGTTATAGAATATCAAATTTTAGCCTTGTAATTTGCTTTTTCTGTGAGCATATACCGTATTATCGCATATTGATAGACAGCCAAGAAACCTTTAATACCAAAGTTATTTACAATAAACCTCGTTAAATAGTAAAAATCTAATGGCGTAAATAGGTGATAAAAAGGCATAGACTCTATTGCCTGATAGAGTCTAATATGTATCTGGCGTTATGAGCTCAAAAAACCAAAGTTGAAGAAATAAAACATTAATCAATTATACTAAATTATCTTATAATTAGAAAATCCCAATAATTAAACTAAATAAAAAAATTAGAGCTGGCCAGATTAAATCAAAAAACCCAAACATTACTAAGAACAAAATAATTAAAATGCCATAAGGCTCTAAACTGTGCATTCTTATCTGCCATTTAGGCGATAAAAACGTCATTAATACTTTTGAACCATCAAGGGGTGGGATAGGAATTAAATTAAATAACATTAAAAGTAAATTTATAAAGCAAAAAATAATCGCCATTACAAAAATAGTTGTGACAATTGAACCATGCATTTGAGATGATAAAAAATCATAATTACCTTTAAAAAATCCAATAATTAAACTTTGCTTTAATGAAAACAATATTGGTGTAAAACGAGCTATTAATCCAGAAATCAAAGCTAAAATAAGATTCATTCCTGGGCCGGCTATGGCTACTTTTAAATCGCCGAACTTAGGATCTCTTAAATTATATGGATTATATGGGACTGGTTTTGCCCAACCAATAATAAAACCCATTTTAGAAATAACTAATAACAATGGCAAAATAATTGAACCAAAGATATCAATATGCGCCATTGGATTTAGGGTTAATCTTCCTGCGTCTTTTGCAGTGTTATCTCCTAATTTATAAGCAGCCCAGCCATGCGCGTATTCGTGAAATATGGCAGATAATATAAGTGAGAAAATTGCAAATGATATTATTAGCATAAAATCAAAATGGCTTTACAAATAATCCTCTTGATTATTTTATAAAACTATGATAAAGTAGGACTAAATATATTTAATTTTTTATTTTATGTCAAGAAAATGTGATATTTGTGGCAGATCTTCTCAGAAATCAGCCAAACGAAGCCACTCTAACATTAAAACAATAAAAAGGCAATACATTAATTTGCAGAGCAAGATTATAAATGGAAAAAAAATAAAAATTTGCACTAAATGCTTAAGAACTCTTATTAAAAATAAGCAAATAAAATCAGCAGCTTAATTTTTATTCTAAATGCGTTTGTTCTGCCTTAACTTTTATTATTTTATATAATTCTGGCCAACTTTTAAATGTTGGATCTTGTTTTGATAAATCTTCCAATGCTTCTTTTGCTTGTTTAATTAAAAGATGATCAGATAAATCAGCTATATTCAATTCTGAAAAACCAGCTTGAAGAGTGCCATAAATTTGCCCTGGCCCTCTAAATTTTAAGTCTTGTTCAGCTAATTCAAAGCCATTATTTGATTTAATTAAAGCGCTTAATCGTTCTAAGCTAGATGCATTAAGACTATCTGAAAATAAAAAGCAATAAGACTGCTCTGCCCCCCGACTTAATCTTCCGCGAAATTGATGAAGCTGAGCTAAACCAAACCTATCAGCTCCTTCAATAATCATAATATTAGCATTTGGAGCGTCAATTCCGACCTCAACAACTGAAGTTGAGATAAGAATTTTAATTTTATTAGCTAAAAATTTTTGCATTATTTCTTCTTTTTCTTGAATCTTTAATTTGCCATGTAATAATCCAATCTCTAAATCAGGAAAAAAATTCTTCTTTAATTTTTTATATTCTTCTTTTACTGATTTAACACCTAATTTGTCAGATGGTTCTATTAAAGGGCAAATAATAAACGCTTGCTTGCCTTTTTTAACTTGTTCTCTAACATAATTATAAGTATCTAATCTTTTATCTTCTGGAACAATAAATGTCTTAATTAATTTCCTTCCTTTTGGAAGTTCATCTAAAATTGACAGGTCTAAATCACCATAAGCTACTAAAGCTAATGAACGGGGTATTGGTGTTGCTGACATTGAAAGAAAATGCGGCATTATCTTTTTAGCTTCTGTATCTTTAGAATTATTACCTTTAATAAAATTATAAGATTTGCTCCTAAGCTCTTTTCTCTGCTCTACACCAAAGCGATGCTGTTCATCAACAATAGCTAATCCTAAATTTTTAAATTTTGCATTTTTTTGAATAAGCGCGTGAGTGCCAATAATAAAATCCAACTCTCCATTTTTAATTAAATTAAGCATTTCTTTTTTTGATTTATTGTCTTTTCTAAATGGAGTTAATGAGACAATTCTCTGACTTTTAGTTAATAAGCCAATTTTAACCCCAAAATTACTTAACATTTTACTTATATTTTCAAAATGCTGGCGAGCCAAAATTTCTGTAGGAGCCATTAAAATTGTTTGATAACCTTGTAATATAACATTATAACTTGCTATAACAGCAACAATAGTCTTGCCAGCTCCAACATCTCCTTCTAAAAGCCTATTCATTGGCTTTTGCTTTTTTAAATCAAGGATAATTTCCCAAATAGCTTTTTTCTGAGCTTTTGTTAATTCAAATGGCAAACTTTTAATAAATTGTTTAATTGGTTTTTGATGAAACTCAATAGATATCCCTTTATAAGACTGGATTTGTAATTTACTAACTTGCGATTGAAGTTGAATTAGGAAAAGTTCATCAAATTTTAAACGCCTCCTAGCTTTTTCAATTTCATTTTTATTATCCGGAAAATGAACTTTAATTAAAGCTGATTGTAATCCTATTAAATTATACTTATTTCTCACTTCTTCTGGAAGCCAATCATTAATCTGTTCTATTGCTTTAATAACAGAGCTAATAACAAATCTTATTTGCTTTTGGGTTAAATTATAAGTTAAATGATAAATAGGAACTAATTCTCTTGTATGGACAATATCTTTCTCTGTAATATCCTGATTTTCAAGTTTATGATATATTTTTTCCCAAGACGGAGACTTCATTTGTATTCCATAAAAATCAGTATCAACTTTCCCAGCTAAAGAAATAAAATCCCCTATCCTTATACTATTTGTTAAAAATGGTTGGTTAAACCATAAAGCTTTAAATGATCCAGTATCATCACTAATCAGAGCTTCTGTGATAATAATTCTTTTTCTTAAACTTCTTTTATTAGAAATTAAATCAACTCGCCCTTGAATACTGGCTTTTGTTCCAGGTTTTAATTCACTTATTTTACTTACTTGAGAAAAATCATCATAGCGAAAAGGATAATAATATAATAAATCTCTAACTGTCCTTATTCCTAAATTTTTCAATTTCTTTGCCTGGCTAGCTGCAACTTTATTAAGTTTAGAAATTGACGTATCTAATATAATCATAAACTAAAAACTTATACACTGCTCTTTATTTCAATAATATCTCCATCAGACATAACATAGTCTCTTCCTTCTATCCTCACTAATCCTTTCTCTCTTGCTTTTGTAAAACTTCCAATAGATAAAAGGTCTTGCCAATTTATAATTTCAGCCCTTATAAAATATTTTTCAAAATCACTATGTATAACACCACCGGCTTGAGGAGCTGTTGAACCACTTTTAAGCATCCAAGCTCTTGTCTCATCATAACCTGTTGTGAAAAAAGTTATTAAATTAAGTAGCTTATAAGCTTCCTTTATTAAAATATCAATCTCTAAATCAGCTGATAGTCCTAATTCTACTCTTTCTTCTGGGCTCAGCTCAGATACTTCTAATTGACTAAGTAAGTCAATAATTAAAAATCGCCAATTATTTTTTTGAAAAATATTTAAAACGCTTTGCGAAATTTCATCTGCCTTTCCATTTAAAATATAAATTCTTGGTTTTAAAGATAAAAGCTGATGTTTCTTTAAGCTATCTTTTTCATCTATTTTTAACTCTAACTCATCTATATTTTTATCCTTTTCTAAAAAATCAAATATTTTTTTTAAGGTTGATAGCTCACTAATACTTTTTTTATCTCCTGATTTTATTTTTCTCTCCAATCCGCTAATTAATTTATTAACTATTTCTAAATCTTTTAACTTCATTTCAGTATCAAGTATTTCTTTATTTTTTAAAATATCTGCCTCACTTTCAAGATGTGTAATATCCTTATTTTTAAAAGCTCTTAAAACATAAACAATGGCATCTACTTCTCTAATATTAGCTAAAAATTGGTTGCCTAGTCCTTCTCCATTATGAGCGCCTTTGACTAAGCCAGCAATATCAATAAATTTGATTGTTGCATAAATTTTCTTTTCAGAATTGCTTAACTGGCTTAATTTGTCAACTCTATCATCTGGAACCTCTACTGTGCCAATATTTGGCTCAATAGTACAAAATGGATAATTTTCTCTTGGCACTTGTTTTTTTGTAATTGTTTGGAATAAAGTTGACTTGCCAACATTTGGAAGCCCAACAATTCCAATTGATAAAGACATATTAAAAAATAATTTATATTATTATTAAAAATATAATTAAGCTTTTAAATATATTCTGTTTTTTGCTTCACTTATAATTTTGCTTTCATTTTTCACAACCCTATCTCTCATTAAAACTTTTCCATTCACAATTACGTCTGAAACACAATCTCCATTGCAAGCATAAACTAAATCTGAATATAAATTATAGCCTGGATTAAAGCAAATATGGTTTAAATCAACTAATATAAAATCAGCTAACTTTCCTTGAACAATTCTCCCTGAGTTTATTTGAAGAGCTTTAGCGCCATTTTCTGTGGCTGATTTAAATATATCATAAGCTGGAGCTATAGTTAATTTTCTTTCATCTATCCCATTAGATAATAAACGACCCATTGGATTAATTTTTTGTAAAAGTGAAGCAAACTTTATCTCTGAGAGCATATCTAATGAATTATTTGAAGCTGCCCCATCTGTTCCTATAGCAATATTTACTCCAGCTTTTTTCAATTTCTCATAAGGGAAAAATCCTGACGCTAATTTCATATTTGAGCAAGGATTATAAACAACCTGACATTTTTTCTTAGCTAAAATCTTAATTTCTTTATCAGAAAGCCAAACAGTATGAGCTAAAATTGTATTTTTATCTAAAAGCCCAATTCTATCTAAATATTCTACTGGCCTTATTTTGTATTTTTTTGAACAATCATCGACTTCTTTTTTTGTTTCTGACAAATGAATGTGTAGTAATAAATTATTTTCTTGAGCAAATTTTTTTGACCAAATAAGATTTTCTTTTGAAACAGTATAAATTGAATGTGGAGCAATTGAAAAAGTAATATTTTTAAATTTTCTTTTTTTAAAAATTTCACTATAATTTTTCACATTTTTTATACTACCAAAAGGATTGGAATCCAAGATAACTAATCCAACAACTGCTCTTATTCCAATTTCTTCAATTGCTTTAATAGCTGCTTCTGGTCTCCAATACATATCATTAAAAGTTGTTGTTCCTGTTTTAATCATTTCTAAAATAGCTAATTTTGTTCCAAAATAAATATCATCTTGGCTTAACTTTTTTTCTAATGGCCAAATCTTTTTTTCTAACCAATCTTTCAAAGGTAAATCATCAGCATAGCCTCTGAGTAAACTCATTGCTGAATGAGTATGGCAATTTATAAGACCTGGTAAAATAGCTTTTTTTTCTTTTCCATCAATTTTATCATCAGCTTTTAGATTTAAATTATCACTAATTCTTTCAATTTTATTCCCTTTAATAAAGATATCTTTTTTTTCTTTATTTAAAATTACATTTTTAATTAAAATACTCATATAAGTTTATTAAATAACTTTTTAGCATTCTCACTTGTAATCTGTGATATCTTAGTAAAACTTAAACCACGAATTTTTGCTATATGTTCAGCTACTAATCTTACAGCCAAAGAATTGTTTCTCTGCTCATAAAAGTTTGGTGGAGTTAAATATGGAGAATCTGTTTCAAGTAAAATTTTATCTAGCGGAGTATTTAGTATATTTTTTTTAAAATCTATTCCAACTATTTTCTTAAATATTATCCCATTAAAACCAATATAAAATCCCATTCTTAAATATTCTTTCAATTCATCGTTAGTGCCAACAAAAGAATGGATAACCCCTCTTATTCCTATTTTTTGATTTATTATTGATTTTAAAATGCTTATAAGATCCTTATGCGCCATTCTACAATGAAAAATAATCGGTAAATTTAATTCCTCTGCCAAATTTATTTGCATTAAAAGAGTTTTAATTTGCCTATCCTTAAACATAGCTAACTTTTGCTTACTTTTTGGTTTATAATAATAATCTAAACCAATCTCTCCAATAGCCACTACTTTTTTTGACTTAGCTAATTCAATATATTTGACCTTATCAAATTCCTCTGTTCTGGTTTTAAATTTTGGTAATTCACCTAATTCTGACTTGCCTAATTTTCTAGTTTCTAAATGTAAGGGATGCAAACCTATAGCAGCATAAACTTTACTATTATATTTCTCAGCTATTTCAATTGCTTTCTTGCTTGTATCATATTGAGTGCCAACATTAATAACCCAGATATCATTTTCTAAGCATTTTTTAATAACCTCATCTCTATCATTATCAAAAGCGCTAAAATTTAAATGAGTATGCGTGTCAATTAGCATAAATTTTAAAATAATGTTTTTAAATCTTTAAAAAATCCTAACTTAGCATCTTTCTCAGATAAAATTGGATTTTTTATTTGCCAATCAATTCTAAGATAAGGGTCGTTCCAAATAATTCCAGAATCAGCTTCTGGATGATAAAACTCATCGCATTTATACATAAATTCTGTTTTATCTTCTAATGTCACAAAACCGTGAGCAAATCCTCGTGGTATTAAAAGTATTAAGAAATTTTCAGCTGAAAGATTAAAGCCCTGCCATTGCCCAAATGTTGATGATTTTTTTCTTAAATCCACAATCACATCATAAACGCTCCCCCTTGTCACTCTAACCAACTTAGCTTGTGTAAAAGGTGGATTTTGAAAATGCAAACCACGCAAAACACCTGCTTTATTTGAAAAAGAATGATTATCTTGAACAAAATTAATATTTATATTATGTTTTTCAAATTCTTTTTTAGAATAACTTTCTAAAAAAAATCCCCTTCTATCTCTAAAAATATTTGGTTTTATAATCCAAACATCTTTTAATTTCGCTTTTTTAAATTCCATAAATATTCTTTTAAGGCTTTTTGCCAACTTCTTAATGGCTTTAATTTAGTGTTAAGCAAGACTGAAAATAATGGCCGTTTAGCTAGAGCTGGGAACTCATCTGATTTTACTGGAATAATCTTAACTTTTAATCTTGCTTGCTTGTATAATTCTACAACAGCTTCATATCTGTTGCAAGCGCCACTATTTGTAATATGATAAATTCCATAAGGTTTTTTATCATCAATAATCTCCTTTGTTTTTTGAGCCAAGTCAGGAGCATAAGTAAAACAACCAATTTCATCATTAGTCACTTTTACCACTTTATTTTTCTTTCCTAACTCAAGCATTATGTTAAAAAAACTTTGCTTTGCATTTTTTGTTAAAGCTGGTTTTCCAAAAAGCCAAGACAAACGAATAATATAATACTCATTTGTATTTTTCTTTGTTTCTATTTCTCCTAATAATTTTGTTTGTCCATATTTATTAATAGGATTTGGCTTTGAATTTTCATTAAAACCATTTACAGTGGATATGCCATCAAAGATATAATCAGTTGAATAATGAACAAAAATAGCTTGACTTTTCTTAGCTGCTTTTGCTAAAAAGCCAGGCGCTAAGCCATTGATCTTTTTTGCTAATTCAAACTCTTTCTTAGATTCTTCGCATTTATCAACTGCATTATAAGCAGCAGCATTGATAATAGCATTTGGTTTAACAGCTCCTATTTTTTTTATTACTTCATTTTTATGAGTAATATCTAAATCTCTTCTAGTCCAAGCAATAACTTGATAATTCTTATCCTTTTTAAACACTTTAATAAGTTCTTGTCCAAGCATCCCATTAGAACCAACTATAATAAGTTTTTTCATAATTATTGTTTTATAAAAATCTAACTACTATAAATTTAATATATAATTTAGCCAATAACATTGAATTATTGAAATAAATCTGCGCAAGAGTTTTGCTTTTGTTGGGGTTTACTTAAAAGCAAAATTTTTCATGTCAGCACTAGCAAAATTTAGCCTGAAAAATGAAATTGTAATAAAGCAGAAGTTGTGCAGCAGAAACTATTTTGTAATTTAAGGCAATAACTATCTTATAAGAATTCTGTAAATCGCTATTCCAAAAGCTACAGAAACATTAAGTGATTCCTTTCTTCCAACCATCGGAATTTCAATTATCTGATCACAATGCTGAATAATAGACCTAGAAAGTCCTTTGACTTCATTGCCTAAAATCAGCGCTAATGGAAACTTTGGTTTAAATTTTTGATAATTAATTGATTTAGGTGATTGTTCAAGCGCTACAATTTGAAACCCTTGACTCTTTAATTTTTTTATTGCTCTCCATGTTTGAATCTTTTTTTCAAATAATACCCATTTTTCCGCGCCAAGAGCAGTTTTAGCAATTCCAGAATGTGGCGGAGCTGGACTATAACCGCCTAAAATTATTTTGTCAACTCCAACAGCGTCAGCTGTCCGAAAAATTGCTCCAATATTATAAGCGCTACGAATATTGTGCGCGACAACATAAACTAACTTTTCCATAAAGATAATTTGTCAAAATAAATTTCATAAAATACACCTTATATCTAATATATTTAAAATTTTAAAATATGCTACATCTGTCTTTTATATAAATCTACTCCCATTTTCTTTAGGCACAAATATAGTTTATTTAAAGGCAATCCAATTACTGAATAAAAATCTCCATTAATACTCTCAATTAAAGGAGCAGCTCGATTCATTAATCCATAAGCGCCAGCCATTTTTAATCCCTCTCCAAGATTAACATAATTATCTATTTCTTCATTGCTTAATTTTCTAAATTTTACCTTTGCTTGCCCAAAATCAGTAATGGTTTTTTTACTTTTAGTATCTATTAAAGCCAATCCAGAAATAATTAAATGTTCTTTTCCAGAAAAATTTTTTAGTATTTGCCTAGCATCATTCTTATCTTTTGGCTTGCCAATAAATTTGCCATTAAAAACTGTAAAAGTATCTCCACCAATAATAATCGCATTGACATAATATTGGGCTACTTCTTTGGCTTTATTTAAGGCTAAAAATTTTGCCAATTCTTGTGGATTATCCATAGCTTGCATATTTTCTTTATAACAGCTTTTTCTCACTTCAAAATCTCGTAATCCTATCTGTTCTAATAACTGTTTTCTTCTTGGAGATTGCGAAGCTAAAATTATTCTTCTTTTATTTTCTTGCATAAATTTCATTAATTATAAATATAATAACACTAATTTAATCAGGGTATGATCTTGTATAAAATTTTAACTTGATTTGCTAAACCTAATTTTTATTTATTAAAAGACAAAAGAAAAAATCAGCTGGAATTATTTTTAATTATTGCTTGTTTTAAGTTAATCTTGTTAATGCGCTTTAAATTATCAAAATCCCCTTGTTATATGCACCGACTGCTAAAAGTAATAGAGCGCAACGTGGCACCAGAGCAAAGTGAAGTGGGTTTAAAAAAGACAAAATTTTTAATATAAATCAACATTTCTAAAAGGAATTAAAGCTAAAATTATTGCCTCTTCATAGTATTTCGTTCTGTCAGTCACATCTCCTGTTAAAATTCCAACAGCCCCATTTTCTTGTTTAGAGTTATTACGATTAAAAACAATATCATCTGCTTCTCCAAGTTCCTTGCCTTCTTTTATTAACTTAATAATTTTCTCTGGAAGAAAAAATGTTCCTGTTTTTGATTTACCATACTTATCAGCCGACTTTATGACTACCCAAGCAAAAGATTCCACTTCATCATCAATACACTCAATACCTCCTTCAATACCAACAAAGAAGTCGGCGTCTTTCACTTTATTTGAAGCATTATCAGCCCTATTTTTCGCTCCTTGAAAAGTTTCGTTATTGCTAAAAGGCTGATCAGCGACATCTGAATGAACAGAAATGCCAATGAATTCAAACTCTTGATTAGGAAACATTTTTTCAAAACCATTTTTTACTGCTTGAATTTTAACAGGATTCTTTGATGCGATAATTACTTTTTTCATAATAGATATTGATTAACAAATAAACTTTTTAATTTTGTCTTTTTTAAATTGCGCATAATGTTTACATATATCTGAAGTCTTATTTATTCTACCTTATTAAAATTAAAAAGAAAAGAATAAATAAAATTTGAGTGAGCGTATTCTGGAAGAATGTGCGAACCAAATATACGTTGGTTATCAGATATAATAAAAAAACAAAAAGGTGTTTCTTGACGAATAGATTGAATGCTGTATATAGTTGAATAATTTATCCCTTGCCTTAATTTTCCACCTTCTATATTTAAATCCAAAGCACGAATATCAAAATACCTGCCTACCAGCAGGCAGGCGAAAAAAATTCAAATGACCAAAATTCAAATGGCCGAAACAACTAAATGCCAAAATCAAAATAACTAAATGTTTAAGATAAAAAGTTTTTGTCACTTTCAACACATTAGAAATTTGTTCTATGTTTCAACCTTGCTTCAAAAAAGCTAACACCTCCACTTTAGCCATAATCCAATTAGTTTTCAAAG
>JALTFF010000012.1 GCA_027007465.1 bacterium
AGATAAAGCAAAAAGAAGATAGTGGGTTTAAATTAGATTATTTAAAAAAATCAAGTAATTTTTTAAAGAACAATACTAAAAAAGGAGATATTATAATGCATAGCTGTTGGGATATTTTTCCGTTTTTATTTTATTATGATGATTACAATAGGTATATTTCTGGTTTAGATAATACTTTTTTATATGAACAAAGTAAAAATTTATATCAAGAATTTACTAATATAAATAAAGCCAAAATTAAAAAAAATCTTGCTCTAATAATTAAAAATGATTTTAAAGCGAATTATTTCTTAGTGCAGAAAGATAAAAAAAATTTAAAAAATATTTTAGAAAAAGATAAAAATTTTAAAAAGATTTATAGTGATAATGAGGTAAATATTTATAAAATAAAATCGCAAAATAATCTATATCAGTAATAATAATGCTACTAATTCATAATAAAAAGTTATTTTTAAAATATGTAAAATTTTAATTATTCCCATTCCATTGTTGCTGGAGGTTTATTAGAAATATCATAAACAACTCTATTAACTTCATTAATCTCATTTGTAATCCTATTGGATATTTTTTCTAATATCTTATAAGGTATTTTTGAAAAGTTTGCTGTCATAGCGTCTTTTGATTCAATAATTCTTACAACTATTGGATATTTATAACTTCTTGCATCTCCTTGTATTCCAACTGATTTAATAGATAATAGAACAGCAAATGCCATCCAAACTTTTTCATATAAATTAGCTTTTTTTAATTCTTGTTCAATTATATAAGTTGCTTTTCTTACAATATTTACTTTTTTCTCTTTAACATCACCAATTATTCTAATTGCAAAGCCAGGGCCTGGAAAAACCTGTCTTTTAACTAAATTTTTTGATAGGTTTAGTTTTTTTGCAATATTTCTAACTTCATCTTTATATAAGTTTTTTAATGGTTCATATATTTCTAACTTTATATTTTTGGGAAGTCCGCCAACATTATGATGTGATTTAATTATTGAGGAATTTTCAGTAACTCCGCTTTCAATCCTATCTGAATATATTGTTCCTTGAATTAAAATTTTTGCTTTTTCTTGATTAGATATCTTATCAAAGATATCTATAAAGAGTTTACCAATGATTTTTCTTTTCTTTTCTGGATCTATTATTCCCTTTAAGGCTTTAAAGAATTGATTTTTAGCATTTATAATTTTAAGATTTAATTTATATTTTGAAAATTCTTGCTTTATAAATTCTGTTTCTTTATATCTCATCATTCCTGTATCAACATAAACAGCTATTAAATTATTTTTTATAACCTTGCTTACAAGAGCTGCTGCTGTTGATGAATCAACTCCACCAGATAAGCCAATTATTGCTTTTTTATTTTTGATTTTTTGCTTTATTTCGTTTTGAATATTTTCTATAACATTAGAAATTTTCCATTCTTTCTTAGCTTTACAAATATTGATTATAAAATTTTTCAAGATTTTATTTCCATTTATTGTGTGAGTTACTTCTGGATGAAATTGAACTCCATAAATCATTTTTTTATTATTTTCAAAGGCAGCAATATTAGAATTTTTAGTTGAAGCAATTGTTTTATAGTCTTTAGGTAATATTCTAACTATATCTCTATGATTCATCCAAACTTTTTCTACTTTATTTAGCCCATACAATAATTTGCTTTTTCCTAAGATTTTTAAATTTGTAATTCCATACTCTCCTTTTTTTCCTGATTCAACTTTTCCATTTTCTAAATAAGCCAACAACTGATGGCCATAACAGATTCCAAGTATGGGAACTCCTATATTAAAAATATCTTGATTAAATTTTGGAGAATTTTTGTCATAAACAGAAGCTGCTCCACCAGACAAAATTATTCCTTTAAGGTTTTTTATTTTTTTTAAATCTCTAAGTCCTGTATTTGGAGGTAAAATTTTTGAATAAACGCCAATGTCCATAATCCTCCTTGAAATTAAATGGCAATACTGACCTCCAAAGTCAATTACTATAATTGTGTCCATATAAAAGACTACGAAAGAGTAAGGCTTGAATTAAAATCCTGCTCCTTTATAGAAGATAATTAAATTTAGTGCCCGGAGTGGGACTTGAACCCACACGGAGAAATCTCCAACAGATTTTAAGTCTGCATCGTCTACCAATTCCGACATCCGGGCTAATTTAGAGCGGGTGAGCAGAATTGAACTGCCGTCTCATCCTTGGCAAGGATGGATAATAACCACTATACGACACCCGCTTTTTTAATATTTTACATTAAAACTATATATATTGCAAAAACTTACTTTCTATGCTATGATAATTATCATAGTTTGTGATGAATAAACAGATAAAAAATTTATTTTTAGACTTAATAATTAGCCTTTTTAATGCAATAGTTGTAATTAAGCGATTATTAGTTCGCTTATTTACTTTTATTTTTAAAATTGTTTTTAGGATATTAAAACTTTTGTTTTTTAGAAAGATAATTATTATAAAATTATATCAATTCTATCTTTTCTTAAAAAATAAAAAAGAAAAATATGGACTAAAGATTACTTCTCTCTTAATTTCTAAATATTTTGTCCATTTATTTATTCTATTTTTAATAATAATCATTTTGGGAAATAATGTCAATGCTAAACAGAAAAGTTATGTAGAAGATGTTTCGCCTAATGTAATTCTTAGCAAATTAGTTATGACAGAACTTGATAATTTAGACCAAGGCAATGGATTAATTGTTGAAAAAGCAGAAACAAATTATAATCAACAAATTAGTCAAAAAAATCTTGAAGAACAAAAAACAGCTATAAAAAGCGAACTAAAGATAGAACCACAGTCAGATGAGACTAATATTATACCATTTACAGATGATAAAGGTGCTATTGTTAAGCCTAAAATCACTAAAATAAACAAAAGCAAAAAGCAAAGGAATAAGGCAATCATTTATATTGTTAAACCAGGAGATACTGTTTCAACAATAGCTGAGCATTTTTCTGTTAGTGTTAATACGATTTTATGGGAAAATAATTTGTCAGCTTATTCAATTATAAGACCAGGCGACAAGTTAACTATATTGCCAAAATCAGGAATAAACCATATTGTTAGAAAAGGTGAAACTTTATTAAGCATTGCGAAAAAGTATAAAGTTGATCAGAATGAAATTTTGAAGAATAATAGTTTTTTAAAAAATAATTATTTAAAGGTTGGGGAAAAGTTATTTATACCAAATGGGAAGAAAATTCGTGTTTCAGTTGTTAGGAATTATCATAAACATAGTAATAAAGTTTTAAGCAATTTAAAAAAATTGTTTATACCGCCTAAGAAGAAATTTATTAGTAGTGGCTATATGGCATGGCCTACGGTTGGTCATAGAATTACACAATATTATCATTGGGGACATCATGCAATAGATATTGCTAACAGAATAGGCACTCCTATTTATGCTTCTGATTCAGGGGTTATTGAACATGCTAGCTGGGGTAGAGGCTATGGTAATTATATTAAAATAAATCATGGTGGTGGAAAAGAAACCCTTTATGCTCATTTATCTAAATTTTATGTTAAAAAAGGAGATAGAGTTAAAAAAGGACAAGTAATAGGCGCAATGGGTTCAACAGGTTGGTCAACAGGTCCTCATGTTCATTTTGAAATTAGAATAAATGGCAGAAAAGTAAACCCATTAAACTATGTAAAATAAAAAATTAGATAAAAATAATATGTTTTTTATTACTGGTTCAATAATATCAATATTAGGAGCTTTAATTGTTATTAAATCAGAATGGATGTTAAGAAATTTTGGTAGAATGACTGTTTTTGATCGTTTTCTAAATGCAGAAGGAGGTTCTCGCTTAGGATGGAAATTATTAGGTTTGATTATCTTTTTTATAGGTGTTTTGATAATGACAAATTTAATTAATGGCTTTCTTAGTTGGATTTTAAGCCCTATAATAAGGACAATGAAAGCAGGGTAATAATAATTTGGGCCGATAGCTCAATGGTGGAGCACTGGTTTTGCATACCAGAGGTTAGGGGTTCAATCCCCCTTCGGTCCACACCAATAAC
>JALTFF010000013.1 GCA_027007465.1 bacterium
GGTGAAACACTTGGACTGGCTTTAAAATCTATTGGAAAAACCGTTTTGATAATAGGGCTTATTGAAGCCGCTATGTGGGGATTAGAAAAATTATGGTCCCTTTATTCTAATAGTATGAAAGATAATTCTGTAAAACTAAATGGTATAATCAGTCCAACAAGCGATGCGTCAAAGGCTTTTAAATCATTGGCTGAGAGTTTAAAATTAGTGCAAGATAGAGCCGTTAAAGCAGATATGTCTACAAAAGAGTATGTTGACAAAATGGACTTTTCTAGCGTTTATAGTATATTAAGCAATAAGGTTGTTCAACCGCTTGCAGAGGGATTAAAAAAGGGTGGAAAAATAAAAACATTAGAAGATTTACAAATAGCTTTTCAGAAATTGGGTGTTTCTGTTAAAGACACTACTGATGCTGTTAATAAGCAAATGATTATATACCATTTTATCGCATCAGAACTATTGAAACAAAAGAATCAAATAGTTGATGCATGGTCTAAAATATCTCAAGAGGTTATTAAAAAACTAAGTAAGGATTTGGGTAGTGCTAGTTTAGAAAATAAAGATATGTATATTGGTAGGGTTTTAAGAGCTAATAATGATATTGTTAAAAAAGTTATTAATGAAATGATAGGAAGTAATGTTTTTGATTATTCTACTTCTTTATTAGATATACGAAAATATAAATATGCCCAAACAACAATGTCTAATGATGTAAAAGATTTTATGAATGATTTATTAAACTTCTCTCCAAAAATGAAGACAATAAATGCTAATTTTAAAAAAATTAGTTTAGGCGATTTTATTTCTGCTGCTTTTAAAAAAGGAGGAAAAATAGCTAAAAAAGCAGATGATATAGTATATGGAATTTTTATAGATGCTTTAAATAAAAAGAAACCGGTTAAGGGTGTTTTAGGTGTAAATTTACAAAAAACAAAAGGAGAATCGGATCAAGAATATATAAGCAATCTTTTAACCGCTAATGCACGAAAATATATTAATCGTGCGGCCACAGCTTTAATAATGAAAAGTAGTTTAAAGCCATATATGACTTTAGCTAATATATTTAATAGAGATTTACCGGATGCTATTAATAATTCTGCCGAAGTATTATTGGCATATATTGATGGTCTTTTAAAAGCAAAAGATCGGTTATTTGGTGCTATGAATGGTTATTTTGCTAATTTACAAAAGATAGATTATCAGAAAAAAATATTTGATATTATTGGAATTAAAAAGAATGTTGCTGAGGAAAATCTTAAAGCATATCGAAAGTTTATGGAAGATGTAATTAATATTCCTATTAATTTAGCCAAACAAAAACGTGAAGTTTTAAATCAATATGAAAAAGCATTTTCTCTTATTAAAAAAGATAATTTTTTGCCCGCAAATATTAGGGGTAGAGTTTTAAAAGATTTAAAAGGCATGACAAATCCGGAAAAAGGTTTGGTTATTATTGAAAATTGGTTAGATCAATTAAAGCAAAATAACGCAAAATCACCACTTGTAAAAACACTTAGAGGTATTATTCAAAAAACTGGCAATGTATTAGCTGAAATGGCTATTGCAAATGGTACTGTGGCTAGTGGTTTAAAAACAATGCTTGAAATGGTAAAAAAATTAAATCAAAAGACTAATGGAAAATTTAATGAAAAATCTTTTAAAAAAGCGGAATCATTATTTCAAGCGGGTAATATTCAAGGTGCTTATAAAGAACTGAGATCAAATAAGAAACTATATCAAGCGTTAGAAAAAGAATATATAAAATCTATTCTTGATATAGATATACCTAAAATAGAAGCAGAATTTAATGTTAAGAAAAAGAAAATAGCAAGTAATTTTAGAAAGTTATTTAATTTTGATACTGTTTTTAATTTTACCAAACAAGAGGGCTTGACTAAAATACAAGCAGTTATTGATAAATATAATGAGCTTATTAGACAAAAAAATGATTTGCTTATTAAAACCGCAAATGCAGATCAAGCCAAAATTAAGGCAGATATAGCTGAGCTGGAAAGAAAAAAACAAAGAAATGTTGAAATTGAAAAAGAGAATTATTTATATTCATTATATGAAATTCAAATTAAAAAAATTAAAGATGCTTTGGATTCATTTCGGACATCAACAGTTAATTTTTTATCAGATATTAATAGTTTTGATGTTACCAAACAAAGTGGTTTAAATCAATCTATAAAAAATTATTTAAATGATATTTCCGGTACTGTATTAAATGCATCAATGTCTGAATTTTGGGATAGTATTGTTGGTAAAAAAGGTGGTGGATTGGCTGCATTTTTGTTGGGAGAAAATTTACCGGCCAGCCCAAAAGAAATAGCGTTAGATAATAATACAAAATCTATTGATAGATTAACACTAGCTGCTGATAATTTGTCTGCTGTTATGATGGGTAAAAATATATATTCTAATCCTTTAGGGGAGAAAATATATTCTAATTCATTACCAGTTTTTCAAGAGTCATTATTTCCTAAAGCCCAAAAGGGAAAAAGTATAAATCCTATTGAAGCAAAAGCGGGTATACCGGTTAACAATCCTATTCCATTTGATATGGGTGTAAAATATTATCATCCATATGTTGGCAATAATGTTAACACAAATTTAAAAAGAGACAAAAGTTTTTATATTTCAAGAGCGCTGGGGGAAATGGGTGGTATGATGGCCGGTAATTTAATTGCTAAAGGAGCACACAGGACTAATGAATTTGTTGGTATTGGCACAACGCTTATGTCGGCATTAGCAATGGGTAATCCGGAGTTAGCTCCAATATTTGCTTTGGTTGGTGGCGCTTTGGGCGGCCTATTTGGTTCTAAAATAAAAGATAATAAAACAGATGATAAATTAGACAAATTAAATGATAAGGCAAAAAAGATAATTGAAAACACAGAACCACTTAAGGCTGTGGATTCCAGAATAATAAACGCACCTAGTAATTTTATATTACCGCCAATAGCTCAATCTGGTGGAAATATACAAAATATAAATATCACCATTAATGGGGCATCTGATCCACACACCACCGCGCATGAAATTAAAAAGATTTTTGAAGATAATTATAATTTTAATAATATATCGAATAATATATAGGAACTTGCTATGAGCTTATTACGTGTTAAATTTGCAGAGGATAATGGAGGCACGGGAGAATATGTGTTAATATTAAACCCAACGGATATAAATATTCCTCAAGCAATGAATAATGAGATAAAAAAAGCCGAACCTATAATTGATGGTGAAACCATAATTTTTGAACCATATTTAGACACACGTCGCGGTAGTCTTATTTGGGAAAATATACCAACTGATTTATCAATTAATGGTTCTACATTTCAAAGTCAAATTGACGAACTTGATGATTATGTAGGTACATATAAATATATGGATCTTGGCACAATTGGGGATACGCTTGGTGTTTTTGGTGGATATACATATGTTAAAATAATTGCTCAAGATAAGAAATTTTTAAGAGGCGGTCGTTTGGTTTGGGGTAAAATAGAATTATTTTTTGAACTTGCAGAGGAATAATAATGTTATATGTTTCTGATGCTTTTACGGCAAAGTTAAACAACAACGACAGAAAGATTGTAAAGCGTGTATATTTATATAATACAAAATTTGCGGTTCCATCTAATGGAATAAGTTTTAATGTTTATAGTTGGGATGATGATAACGATCCGGACTGGACAAGTTTTTCTAATTTAACGCTTGAGTTTCCAGAAGATAGTGATGAGTATGGAAGTATTCCCAATCTTTCTTTGTTTTGGGATAATGGAGTTCCTTTTAATTTACCCTTAACTTCTTTTGCTGTTAAGTTCACCGGCTATTTTTATGTTGATTCAGATGAACTTGATATTAATAATAAATTAAATTTTTTCTTTGCCGGCAATGGAATAAGTTTTGATTTTGATTGGGATAGTAGTGCTGTTACCAAAACTGCAACTGTATTAAATACACCACATAGCCAAAATTATGAAATAGTTACAGTTGATTCTCCCGGA
>JALTFF010000014.1 GCA_027007465.1 bacterium
TCCGTTTTTAATGCCCATTCCATTTATTATAACAATTCATGATTTGATTTTAGTTCATCATAATTCATTTTCAGCCACAACATTGCCAAAATGGCTTTATAAAATTAAGTATTTTTTTTATAAAAAAAATTTAAAAAGAGCGCTAAAAAAAGCTAAAAAAATAATTGCTTTATCAGAATTTGGAAAAAAAGATATTTTAGAAAATTTTGATATTAGAGAAGAAAAAATTAAAGTAATCTATAATGGTTTAACTAAATTTAATAGTTTAAAATTTTCAGAAAAAGATGACAAATCTTTTTTATTAAGATATAATATAAAAAAGCCATATTTATTATACGTTGGCAATGCTTATCCTAACAAAAATTTAGAATTATTAGTTAGCTCATTCTTAAAAATTTCTGATAAAATTAATATACAATTAGTATTAGTTGGAAAGCAAGACTATTTTTACAAAAGATTAAGGGCTTATTTAAAAGAAAATAAAAGCAATGCAAATGATAAAATTATTTTTACAGATTATGTAGAAAATAAAGAGTTGGCTAAATTTTATAAAAACGCAAAAGCGTATATTTTTCCTTCAATTTACGAAGGATTTGGCTTTCCACCATTAGAAGCAATGCAATTTGGAATTCCAGTTGCAAGCTCTGATAGCAGTTGCTTGCCAGAAATTTTAGGAAACAGCGCTCTTTATTTTAATCCAAAAAGCGAGCAAGAAATAGTAGAAGCCATAAAGATAATTACTATCAATGAAAAATTAAGAAATAAATTGATTAAAAATGGATATAAGCAAATTAAGAAATATAGTTGGAAAAAATGCGCGCAAGAAGTTTTAAAAATCTATACTAATTCGCAGTTGCTGAAATAATGCTATTTTAAATAGGCTTAGTAAAATAAAAATATTTATTACACAGAAGCGTGTTAAATGAGTTTCTACTATATTTAGAATAACAGATTTGGCGCGAAGAAGTTAATCTTTATTCATGATGAACCATTTTTTTTGTCATTTTAAAATAAGCAAAACAATAATGAAACGCAATTGAGAAATCGCTTAAACAAGATTAACAAAGAAGAGAAGACAATCCCTTTTTCTAATTATGTTTAAAAAATAAAAATAATTTTATTTCTTTTTATGATTAAAAAAAAGAAAAAAATAAACATAAAGCAAAAAAAGATTGATAAAGTAAAAAAAGTAAATATTTTACATAAGGTTAAGAAGTTAAAGTCTGCTAAAAAAATAATAAAGAATAACAAAAGTGATAAAGTAAAAAACCTTGCAAAGATAAAGTTAAAAATCAATATAAAGAAATCTAATAAATCTAAAACTGTAAAGAAAAAGGTTTTAAATAAGACAAAGAAATCAACAAAGAAAAAATTACCAGAAAAAATTGTTAAAAATATTAAGCAAAGAAAGGATAAAAAAGAGAAGAAGAAAAAGACAATTCACAAGATTGTGACATCTTTATCTGCGCGCAAATCTGCTTATTGCGCTAATACTGGCAGATCTGCTCACACTATTAAGCCAGCAAGTAAGCGCGCAGATATGAAAGACTTACCTAATTTTATCAACAAAAAACAATCTCTAAATAATAAAACTATTTTTATTAAAAATAAGCAAGGTGAATTTTATAAGTCACCCTATTTAATTAATTTAAAAGAAAGGCAAAGAAATAAAATAAATAAAGATGAGCTAAAAAAGATAAGTTATCAAAAAATAATTTTTAACTTAGTAAGAAAGTATCTTTTCTGTCAAAAACAAGTTAATAAAAAAATTCAACATACTTTAAGATTTATTTTTTTTAAGTTAAAAAATCTATCTAAGCTGAAATTTAGAGATAATAAAAATCTTATTAGCGATAGAAGTAATATTAATAAAAATGAAGATAAGTTTTGGCAATATAAATTAAATCAATTAGCTTTTGTAAATTTAACATCTTTATTATTAGTAATAATTTATAAATTTATTAAATGGTTTGGCTTTGTTGTTTACTTATTCTTTTTATTGTTGCAAAAACTAAAATTTTATCTAAAATTTATTGGAAAACAAATTATATTAGAATTGCCACGCCCAACATTAGCTGATTTTAGGAATAAAATTACAAATATAGTCCCAAGATTTGAATGGCAATGGGCAGAAAGTAAATGGAAATTAGGCGCATTTATAATTATTTCTTTTTTTATTATAATTCCAGTTATTTTCTTAATCCAATTCGGCAATCTTATTAAGGTTAAAGGCAAGGTTTTAGGAATATCAGAAAAAGCTCTTAAAGAAATTGGAAATGGCAAGGGATCATTAGCTCTTGGCAATACAGATGACGCTTATAATTATTTTCAAAAGGCTCAAAATGATTTTAACCAAGCTCAAAATGATTTAGAAAAAACTAATCAAGTAATTCTTGTCTTGGCAAAAACAATATCTCCGAAAGTAAAGTCTGGTGAGAATTTATTACAAGCTGGAAAAGAGGTTTCTATAGCTGGTGAAAATTTTTCTAAGTTGGTTGAAATATTGAACAATCTATTTGATAAAAATCAAACTAATATTTTATTAACAGATAAAATTCTAAAAACTAAATTATTAGTTAATAATATTGGAAAAAGTTTAAAAACAATAAAAGAAAATTTAGGCAATGTTGATATACAATTAATTCCAAAAGGAAAACAAAAATTATTTAAGTCTATTAAGTCAAACTTAGCAATTTTGCAAGAAGAATTAACTTCATTTGATAAATCTGTTGATTTTTTATTAAAGTTTTTAGGCGCTAAAAAGGAAAGAAGATATTTGTTGCTTTTTCAAAATAATTCAGAGATAAGGGCTACTGGCGGTTTTATTGGTTCTTTGGCAGTAATTAATATTTATAAAGGCGAAGTAAAAAGTTTAAAATCGCCAGCAGGTGGTATTTATGACATATCAAATAAGTCAAATTTATATATTAAAGCCCCTAAGCCATTAAGACTGATAAATTCTAGATGGCAGCTACAAGATTCTAATTGGTGGCCAGATTTTCCAAGTTCTGCTAAAAAAATTCTTTATTTTTGGCATTCATCAAAGCAACCAAATGTTGATGGTATAATAACAATTACTCCTGATGTTGTTGAAAAATTATTAGCTATTATAGGCCCTATAAAAATAAAAGCGTCCAATTTTTCAACAAATTTAGAATTTGCTAAACAGGCATCTATAAGTAGTTCTAATAAAACTTCTAATAGTTTTATCGCAATTACCAAAGACAATTTTTATCAAATAGTTCAAAAAGAATCAGAGCAAAAGCCAAATGTCACAAAGCAACCTAAAAAAATTATTGGCATTATAGCAGAAAAAATACTTAAAAAATTACCTAAAAAAGTAAATAGAAATGTTTTATTTAAGCTATTATTAGAAATTAATACTCAGTTAAAAGAAAAAAATATTTTATTTTATTTTAATGATCCAGATTTGCAATCATTTGTTGAAAATTATGGTTGGGATGGAAAGGTTAAGAAAACAAAAGGAGATTTTTTAATGGTTATTAATACTAATATTGGTGGTGGTAAAAGCGATAGAGTAGTGAAACAAATAATTAATCATCAAGCAAAAATTATGTCAGATGGTTCTATTATTGATAAAGTAATAATTACTAAAACACATAATGGCACACCAAAGTCAGAGTTAGAAAAAATTCCAAAAGAAAAACGTGGTGAAAAATCCTTTACTTGGATGAAAAATATCAGTTGGATGAGATTTTATCTTCCTAAAGGTTCAAAATTAATTTCTGCCCAAGGATTTAATCCTCCTCAAGAAAAGGATTTTCTATTAATTAATAGAAACTGGAAAGATGATCATAGCTTTGATAATGAAAAATTCGCAGATATAAACGGACAAAGCAAGACAAAAATCTACAATGAAGATGGTTATACTGTCTTTGCTAATTGGATACAGGTTGAGCCAGGCGAGACTGTTAGCGCAGAAATAACATATCAGTTGCCTTTTAAAATAAAAAAACAAAATTACAATAGTGAAAG
>JALTFF010000015.1 GCA_027007465.1 bacterium
CCTGTTTTTTGTTATTTCTGCCTACGCGTCGCCTAATTCAGGCTAATATAGGTAAAATGAGCACTAAGGAGCTAAGCTCCTTTTATTAAAATATAAAGCTTATGCGTTTTACACATTTACATGTGCATACCCATTACTCACTTCTTGATGGTTTGCCAAAAATTCCAGAATTAGTTAAAAAAGCTAAAGAATATGGAATGACAAGTTTAGCTATTACTGATCATGGTGTAATGTATGGCGCTATTGAATTTTATCAAGAGTGCAAAAAAAATAATATAAAACCAATTATTGGATCTGAGGTTTATATTGCTAAAAATGGAAGATTTAAAAAACAAACTAAAGATGATGCCAAAAGGTATCATTTAGTTTTATTGGCAAGAAATAATATTGGTTATAAAAATTTATTAAAGTTAACTAGTATTGCCCATTTAGAGGGGATGTATTATAAACCGAGAATTGACTATGAGGTTCTGGAAAAATATTCTGACGGACTAATAGCTTCATCAGCTTGCTTACAGGGCCATATTCCAGTTTTAATAAGAGAAGGAAATTTGGAAAAGGCAGAAGAAGTAGCTAAATACTATGAAAAAATTTTTGGAAAAGGAAATTTCTATTTAGAAATTCAGTGTCATCCAAATATTAAAGAACAAAGAGAAGTAAACCTTGAAATTATTAAGTTGTCTAAAAAAACAGGAATCCCATTAGTAGCTACAAATGATACACATTATTTAGATAAAGAAGATAAATATGCTCAAGATGTATTACTTTGCTTGCAAACAAAGAAAAAACAAAAAGATACTGATCGTATTTGTATGCTGCAAGATGATTTTTGTTTTTTCTCGCAAGAAGAGATGATTGAAAGATTAAAGCAATATCCTTACGAAGCAATAGAAAATACGAAAAAGATAGCTGATAAATGCAATGTAGAAATTAAATTAGGAGAAATAAAACTACCCTTTTTCCCAATTCCAAATAATGCGTCAGCTCAAGATTATTTAAGCGATTTATGCTTTAAGAATTTTAAAGAAAAGATAAAGGAAAAAGACAGTAGTATAAAGCTATATAAGGATAGGTTAGAATATGAATTGTCAATAATAAAGAAAACAGGTTTCGCATCTTATTTTTTAATTGTTTCTGATTTTGTAAATTGGGCTAAATCAAATGGAATTGTAGTTGGACCTGGCAGAGGAAGCGCAGCTGGTTCATTAGTATCATATTTACTTGGTATTACAAATATAGATCCGCTTAAATATGATTTAGTGTTTGAAAGATTTTTAAATCCAGAAAGAATATCTATGCCAGATATTGATTTGGATTTTGCAGATACAAGACGTGAAGAAATTATTGAATATGTAAAAAGAAAATATGGAGAAGACAGAGTTTCTCAAATTATTACTTTTGGGACAATGGCAGCAAGAGCAGCTGTTAGAGATGTTGCTAGGGTGTTTGATTTTCCATATAGCTTTGGCGATAAAATAGCAAAAGCTATTCCTCTATTTATGAATCTTGAAAAAGCTTTAAGTGTTTCCCCTGATCTAAAAGAGATTTATAAAAATGATCCTAATGCTAAAAAAGTCATTGATTATGCAAAAAAATTAGAAGGAGTAGTAAGGCATAGCTCTACTCATGCTTGTGGTGTTTTAATAACTAAAAATCCTTTAACAGAAGTTGTGCCTCTTCAATATGCGTCTTCTTCTGATAAAACAATTATTTCTCAATATTCTCTTCATCCAGTAGAGGATTTAGGATTGTTAAAAATGGATTTTCTTGGTTTAAGAAATTTAACTATTATTGAAAATGCTCTTAATATTATTAAAAATATACATAATATAGAAATAGACATAAACAAAATACCATTAGATGATAAAAAAACCTATCGTATTTTTCAAAAAGGAGAGACAACTAGTGTTTTTCAATTTGAGTCAAATGGAATGAAGAAGTATCTTCATGAATTAAAGCCAACAGAATTTGAAGATATTATCGCTATGGTAGCTCTTTATAGACCTGGTCCGATGGAATGGATTCCAGAATATATTGCTGGAAAGAAAGGGAGAAAAGAAATTACTTATTTACATCCTAAATTAGAATCAATTCTTAAAAAAACTTATGGAGTAATTATTTATCAAGAGCAAATAATGCAAATAGCTAGAGATTTAGCTAATTTTACAATGGGAGAAGCTGATATTTTGCGTAAAGCAGTTGGAAAGAAGAATTCTAAACTTTTAATTCAACAAAAAAATAAATTTATAAATGGATGTGTTAATAATGGCATTGAAAAGAAGTTAGCAGAGAAAATTTTTTCATTTATTGAACCATTTGCTAGATATGGCTTTAACAGAAGTCATGCGGTTTGCTATGCAATGATTGGTTATCAGACAGCTTATCTTAAGGCAAATTATCCAGTTGAATTTATGGCAGCAGTTCTTTCAGCTAATCAGGAAAATATTGATAAAACTGTTATAGAGATAAAAGATTGCAATAATATGGGTATTGATGTGCTCCCACCAGAAATCAATGAATCTTATGAAGATTTTACAGTTGTTAAAACTAATAATAAAGACAGTAAAAAATTTGATAAAAATAATTATAAAACTATTCGTTTTGGGTTAAACGCAATAAAAAATGTAGGAAGTCACATTAGTAAAATTATTATTAAAGAGAGAAAAGCTAATGGTCATTATAAAAATATAGCAGATTTTTTAGAAAGAGTGCAAGACAAAGATTTAAATAAAAAATCTTTAGAAAGTTTAATAAAGGCTGGAGCTTTTGATAATTTTGCTAAGCGTGAAGTATTATTAGCAAATCTTGAAAATATGTTAAGTTATGCCAGAGAAGTGTCAAGCGCGGTTGATAATAGACAATCTTCTCTTTTTAGTAATAATCCAGAAATATCTACTGGGTTGCAATTAAAATTAGAATATGTAAAAGAAATTGACCAAAAAATAAAGTTAAAATGGGAAAAAGATTTATTAGGGCTTTATATTTCTCGCCATCCATTTAAAGATTATAGCCAATATGTTAAAGGGTTTATAACTTCTTTGATTGATTTAAAAACAAATAATAATAAGATAACTATTATTGCAGGTATAATTGTTAATATTCAGAAAAAAATAACAAGAAATAATGAATATATGTTATTTGTTAAAATTGAAGATGATATCACATCAGTAGAATGTTTAATTTTCCCAAAATTATTTAAAAATACAACTGAGATATGGCAAGAAGGTCAAGCTGTAATTATTTCTGGAAGAGTATCTGATAAAGACGGTGAAGTAAAATTTTTAGCTGAGAAAGCTGAGCTTTTAAAGATAGATAAAGTTAGGGAAATAGTAAAAAGATTAAACCCAAGTTTATTTAATAGAAATTTTTCAGATGATTTTAGTTTTCAAAATAATAATACTGCAGACTATAATTCTAACAAAAATTTTAATACTTTTATAAAGCCAAAAATAAATTTATTAGATGGAAAAGTTGAAATATCTATGCCATTAAATTATAACAAAGAGACTTTAAGAAATCTAAAAGAAATTTTTCTAAATAAGCCTGGCGCAAATCAAGTAGTTTTTGTTATTAAATCAAAAGGAAAACAGAAAAAATTAGCAACTCCTTATAAGATTGCTCTTGATGATGAAGTAAAAACTGAAATTGAAAATTTAACTAATAAAAAAATTGAAATAAAATAAAAAAAGCAGTATAATTACTTTAGCTATGTTAGTTGCGCATAACACATTATAAAGAAACTTAACCCTTTATAAATTATTAGAGTTGAGCTCATTTTTAAGCCAGCTCAATTGAAAAAAAAGTGCGTTTAAGTGATTTATTTGCTTTGCAAACCTGCTTGCGCTGTCCATATCTATAGCTTGCCTGTTGCGGTTGCGACGCAGATAGGTGTTGGAGCAGGCATGCAAGGCGGCATACATGCATGATAGGAGTATATTTTAGTGGAAATAGATAACATACGAAGAA